>JAZOWI010000049.1:0-13489 GCA_045659145.1 Acutalibacteraceae bacterium
TGCTCACCGAGTACACCGGCTTTATGCTGTTTTTCTACGAAAACGGTAAGGTGGCCAAGGTGGAGATGTCTGCCTATGCCACTAAGGCGAACCGCCGCAAGCTGGTGGGCGCGTACAGTGACAAATCACCGCTGATCGCCGCCTATTACGTCCCGCAGGACGGTGAGTTCCTGCTCACCTCCACCTCGGGACGGCGGTTGCTGCTGCATACCGGCGCCATTGCGCCTAAGTCTACCCGTAGTACTATCGGTGTGCAGGTGCTGACTCTCAAGGGTCGCCACACCTTACAGAACGTGACGCCTTATGTAGCCGGTTCTCTCACGAAGGAGAGCCGCTATCGCACCAAGTCCCTGCCTGCCGCGGGGGCTATGCCGCAGGCAGAGGATTTCGGTGAGCAGTTATCTATGCTGTAAAAAAAGAAAACCGCTGCCGTAGAATACTCTGCGGTAGCGGTTTACGGCAGCGGTCACGGCAAACGCATCTTCACAATAACCGTTGCTGAGGACAGTATGTCCCGCGCTGTTAATAAATATTCCATCTTTCATAAAAAACACTTGCATTTCTTGGTAACCTGTGTTAGAATGTATTGGATTTCTGTGCAAAATGTTTTTGGAGGTTATTTGTAATGTCTGTTTTTGAGATTATTATCGGTGCGATTTTGATCGTGTTTTCCTTGGTAATCATCTTTGTGGTGCTGTTGCAGGAGGGTCGTCAGGCTAATGTGGGTGTCATCTCCGGCGCGGCGGACAGCTTCTTGGACAAGGGTGCTGCCAAGACTCTGGATATGAAGCTGGCTAAGTGGACCAAGGTCCTTGCCATCGCTTTCTTTGTGTTGGTTCTGGCGGGTATGCTGGTGACTAAGTTCCTGAGCAAAGAGGCTCTGAATGCGGGCAAGAAGGACGATTCTTCCACTCCCACCAGCTCTGCTGTGGAGAGCAGCGATGTGTCTGATGCCGGCACCTCTTCGGATGTGTCTGATGTCAGCACCTCTTCGGATGTGGAGAGCAGCACGGTCAGCGAGTAATCAAAGAATGGAAAAAGGCTCCATCTTCGGATGGAGCCTTTTTTGTATGAGTGTGGTCTATTCTGCCTATACTTTCCATAAGAATGGAGAGAAAGGCGGGACAGGATATGCAGGTTGGACTACGCAAGCGGTTGTTACGGGAGGAGGTAGCCCCTCATCCCATCATCGTGTCCATACGTCAGGTGTGCGCCGCTATTGACGTGGCGCAGAATCGCTTTGAGCAGGAGACCGATCCGGATCTGATCGAGGGGTGTATCTTCGAACTGGAATCCCTTCGGGCGCAATATCGGTATCTCCTACGCACGGCGCGGGAGCAGGGCATTACTTGTCAGGAGAAGGCACATCTTTGGAATGAGTGAGGGATGAGGATGGAACGGTGGACGCAGATCGGGTGGATGGTGGTAGCCGGTATAGCGGCAGGGGCAGTGTTGTTTGCTGCCCTGTGGAGCCGACGACCGCTTCGGTCACTGTTTTCATCCGCCGTACAGGGTTACCTTGGACTGGGGATCGTGCACATTCTGGGCGGGTTCTTTCCCGTTTCGTTAGGATTCAGCTGGCTGACGGTAGGAGCCTGCGGCATATTGGGTCTGCCGGGCGTGGTAATGCTGCTATTAATGAATGTGATCTTCCCACCGTTACAGTAAAACAAAAAAGAAAATCCCGAATGCTTTCGCATTCGAGATTTTTTTGGAGCTGCTATCCAGATTTGAACTGGAGACCTCATCCTTACCAAGGATGCGCTCTACCGACTGAGCTATAGCAGCAAGTGGCGACCCGGAACGGGCTCGAACCGTCGACCTCTAGCGTGACAGGCTAGCGTTCTAACCAGCTGAACTACCGGGCCATCAATTGTCTCGCGACAACGTTGATTATTATACTGGATGGTTGTGCATTTGTCAACAGTTTTTTTGCAAAAAATGCAAAAATATAAAGAAGAGGACAAAACGGCCATGTTGCGCGTTTTTCCTCTTCTTTTTTCGTTGCAAAAAGGGAAGAAAGATGGTATAATCCAGTTATTGTTTTGCGCTCTTTGCCTGCCGCCATTCCTTGACTGCCACAAACAGCAGCAATATGCCGAATAAGCGGCGCAGCAGATTGGTGCTCATCTGACGCGCCAATAGGGAGGCGGCTATGGCGGTGAGGATACCGCCCGCGGCACACAGAAGTGCCGCCTTCCACTCGATGCGCTTGTTACGCAAGTGCCCCACCAGCGCGCAGGGCGCACAACCTATAAAATAGAGTAGGTTGATACCACCCGCCAGTCGCGGGTCCACACCGCCCACGGCAGTCAGATACAGCATCAGCAGGGAACCGCCGCCGATGCCGAAGCCGCTGAGTATGCCGGTGGCTACCCCGATGAGTCCGTGAAACAGATTCATAATAACAGCACCGCCTTCACTGCGCCATAGAGAATGAGCAAGGCAAACAGGCGGTGCAACCACGCCGTGGAGACCCGCTGAAACAGCGAGGACGACAGAAACCCTCCCAATATGCCTCCCACTAAGTAGGGGAGAGCCTCATGGAGCACACTGCCGTTCTCTTGTCGAAACAGCAGGTAGGAAACGGCGGACAAGGGCAGCATTACCGCCACGGAGGTGGCAAAGGATTTCTTTTCCTCTAAGCCCACCCATCCGATGAGCAGTGGCACCAGCAGCAGACCGCCGCCTGCTCCGAAGAGACCGTTGCAGGCACCGGCCAACGCCCCTGCCGTGATACATTTGACGGTGTGATTCACGTGACTGCACCTGCCTTTCCTTCGTTCATTGTTCCCGATTTGGGCGTAAATATTAGCAAATTATAAGGAGACTGACTATGAAGAACCAACTGGAGGACCTGTTTTTGCAGGTGCAGAAGCCGGCGCGCTATACCGGCGGCGAACTCAACAGCGTCACGAAGGATCTGTCGGACGTGGCGGTGCGCTTCGCATTCTGTTTTCCGGATTTATATGAGGTGGGTATGTCCCATCTGGGGATGAAGATCCTATACAGCCAATTCAACAACGAGCCGGACGTATGGTGCGAGCGGGTGTTTATGCCGGATGGGGATATGGAGCAGCTGATGCGGGAGCATCGGATCCCTCTGTATGGCTTGGAGAGCCGTGATCCCATCGGTGATTTCGATTTTGTGGGTTTTACTCTTCAATACGAGATGAGCTTCACCGGTGTGTTGCATATGCTGGATATGGCGAATATCCCTCTGCGCTCTGTGGATCGCGACGAGTCCTATCCTTTGGTGGTGGCGGGCGGTCCCTGTGCCTGCAACCCTGAGCCCTTAGCGGACTTTATCGATCTGTTCTTCCTCGGTGAAGGAGAAGAGGTGGATCTGGAGGTCATTAATCTTTACAAAGAGCACAAGGCCAAAGGCTATGACAAAAAGACCTTCCTACGCGCTTGCGCGGATATAGAGGGTGTGTATGTGCCTTCCCTTTACGATGTGACGTATCACGAGGACGGCACGGTGGCGGCAGTTACGCCCTTAGACGGAGTGGCGCCCACGGTGAAGAAGCGCATCATCAAGGATCTGAACACCTGCTATTATCCCGACTCCTTCGTGGTGCCCTATACCGACATTGTATTTGATCGCGCCCAGAGTGAGATTTTTCGCGGCTGTATCCGCGGTTGTCGTTTCTGTCAGGCGGGCTTTATCTACCGCCCTGTACGGGAGAAGTCGGTGGATACCATCGACCGCCAAAGCCATGATCTGTGCCGCAATACGGGGTACGAGGAGTTTTCTCTCTCCTCCTTGTCCACCAGTGACTATACTCACTTGGAGGAACTGCTGGACCGCCTGCTGGATTGGGCGGAGAAGGAGCACACCAACATTTCTTTGCCGTCTCTTCGCGTGGACGGATTCTCCGAGGAACTGGCGAACCGCCTCAATGTGTTGCGTCGTGCGGGACTCACCTTTGCGCCGGAGGCGGGCACCCAGCGTCTGCGGGATGCCATCAACAAAAACCTGACCGAGGAGGAAATACTGGAAACGGTCACCAAGGCCTTCAAGGGTGGTTGGACGGCGGTGAAGCTGTACTTTATGCTGGGTCTGCCCACCGAAACCTTAGAGGATATTGAAGGCATCGCCGCCTTGGGGCAGAAGGTCGTCAACGCCTTCTACACCAATCCGGACAAGCCTAAGGGCAAGGGCGTCACCGTATCCCTGAGCACCTCTTGCTTTGTGCCCAAGCCCTTCACTCCTTTCCAATGGGAGCCTCAGGATACCTTGGAGCAGTTGGAAAAAAAACAGCAGCACTTGGTGGCTTCCATCCACACGAAAAAGATCTCCCTCAGCTATCACGATGCCAAGACCAGCTTCTTAGAGGCGGTGTTGGCACGGGGCGACCGCCGTTTGTGCGCGGTATTGGAAGCGGGGCACAAGCGTGGCTTTAACCTGGATTCCTGGTCAGAGCACTTTGATTACGACGCGTGGATGGACGTGTTTGCCGAGTGCGGTCTGGATCCCGCTTTTTATGCGAATCGCCGCCGTCCCTACGATGAGGTGTTGCCGTGGGATCATTTGGATTACGGCGTCACCAAATCGTTCCTGATGCGTGAGAATCAACTGGCGCACGAGGCCGCCACCACGCCGAACTGTCGGCAGGCCTGTTCCGGTTGCGGCGCCGCTTGTTGGAAGGAGGGCGTTTGTGTTGAAAAACGTTAGAATTGTGTTTACCAAGACGGGTCGGGCCAAATATGTGTCTCATCTGGACTTAGTGCGTACCATGACTCGCGCCGTCCGTCGGGCGGAGATCCCCCTGTGGTATACCGAGGGCTTCAACCGCCACCCGTACCTGACCTTCGCCGCCCCTTTGTCCTTGGGTCACGAGGGACTGCGGGAGACCATGGATCTTCGTTTGGAGGAGGAGATGGCCTACGACGAGCTGGTGGAGCGTCTGAATCGGGTGCTTCCTGAGGGGATCGAGGCTGTTTCCGCGGCAGAGGCGGTGGCGAAAGCCGCCCTGCTGACAGCGGCAGAATACCGCATCACCTTCCACTGTGAAGCTCAGCTCCTCCGCGACGCGCTGGCGCGAGACAGCCTGACGGTAGAGAAAAAAACAAAGAAGAAAACCACCAAGACCGTGGAACTCAAACCCTATTTTGAAGATGCAGTGGTGGAAGAAACGGGGGAGAACGCCGTGATGACCGTCACCTTACCCAGCGGCTCTGCCGATAACATCAACCCTAATCTGTTTTTGACCGCATTGTGTGCTGTTATAGGACGGGAGATTGAGGCGGACTTCCTTCGCTTGCGGCTTTTGAAGGCGGACGGAACGGAGTTTTTATAATATAAGGAAATTATTTTCCATTTTATGAAAAAAACACTTGCATTTTATAAAAGTGTGTGGTATATTATATCAGGCGTTTTTTGCCGCAGATATTTTTCTGTGGGGTTTAATGCTAGGCGCAAGCCACAACATTAAAGCGGGTGGTCCTCTGTCGGCAAGGGTTGTCGAGTAAGAACATCTGAAAACTTAGGAGGAAAGAACTATGGACGCATTGAAAATCATTTCCGGTGACAGCATGAAGGAGACCACTCCCGCTTTCAGTATCGGTGACACCGTCCGCGTGGACGTGAAGATCCGTGAAGGTGAGCGTGAGCGTATTCAGGCTTTCGAGGGCACTGTGATCGCCAAGAAGGGTAGCGGCGTTGCCGCGACCTTTACCGTTCGCCGTGTGGCTTACGGTGTTGGCGTGGAGCGTGTGTTCCCCCTGCACAGCCCCAACGTGGCCGCCATCAAGGTGGTTCGCTACGGTAAGGTTCGCCGCAGCAAGCTGTATTATCTGCGCGATCGCGTGGGTAAGGCCGCCAAGGTTAAGGAACTGATTAAATAATCCGATTTTTTTGTAAAAAAGGGACTGAAAAGTCCCTTTTTTGCTTTATTTTGGGAAAATATTGTGTTATAATGAATTGATATTTCGTTAACACACAAGAGGAGGGTACGACCGTGGCTTTTTTTACATCGGAAGGATTTAAGCGATGGAATCGTCGGGCGGTCGTTTCCGTCTTTGACTGGGTGAGTGCCCTTGTGATGGCCCTGTGTGTGATCGTGATCGTAATGACCTTCTTCCTTCGCACCGTGGGTGTGGATGGGGACTCTATGCTTCCTACTCTTAATCACCAGGATCGTCTGCTTATTTCTATTCTCACGCGAACGTATGAAGTGGGTGATATTGTGGTGGTGGACCGCTATACCGAGGACCCCTTGGTCAAGCGCGTAATTGCAAAAGAAGGAGACACATTAACCATCACCGACGCCTACCACGTATATGTCAATGGCGTTATGTTGGAAGAACCGTACACCCAAGGTGTAACGATTCCGCGGGATGTGAAAGACCCTGTGGTGATCCCTGAGGGCTGTTACTTTGTAATGGGAGACAACCGCACTGTGTCTAAGGACAGTCGTATGAATGAGATCGGTATCATCTCGGAAAAGGATATCGTAGGTAAGGTTATATTCCGCTTCTGGCCCTTTAATACGGCGGGCGGAGTGTATCATAATTTTAAAGGCGAGGGGTGATATGGCTATGAAAAACGGTGACAACACGCCGGATCAAAAGTTATCCAAAAAAGGGTTATCCACTACCTTTGATTGGGTTTCTTCGTCTATCTGTGCTTTGATTCTGGTTGCCCTTTTCCTGTCTATGTCCTTTCGCATTGTGAATGTTAACGGCGATTCGATGCTGAATACGCTACATGGTGGTGATCGTCTGCTGTTGTCCGGCGCCTTCTATGAGCCCCAATACAGCGACATCGTGGTTATCGAGCGCAAGGACGATACGCCCCTTATCAAACGCGTCATCGGACTGGCGGGGGATCGCATCCGCATTGATAAAGACAGCGGTATCGTATACCGTAACGGAGAACCGCTGGATGAGCCGTACGTGCGGGAAGGATTCACCTCCACCTTTGGTATGACGGAGGAGATCACCGTACCGGATGGCCATTTGTTTGTAATGGGAGATAATCGCCGAGAATCTTTGGACAGCCGTTCTTTGGGGTGTCTTTCGATAGAAAATCTGGTCGGTAGAGTGCTCATTCGTCTTAGCCCTAAGTTCGGTAAGATTGGAGAATAAAATGGCAACTAAGCATCGAAATACACCTAAAAAGGGTGTGGATAAGCGCGGGCCACAGCAGGGAAACAAACGAAAGGACCCCCGCAAAGCAAACCGACAGACCGTTAATCGAACGGTAAAGGAAAAGAAGGTTAAGAGCAAAACAGAACCCGCGGTTACGACAGATGACCAACCCCGGATCGGTACCATTCAATGGTTTCCCGGTCATATGGCGCGGACACGCCGCAAGATTCAGGAGAGTCTTCCGCTCATTGATGCGGTGGTGGAGATTGTGGATGCGCGCATCCCGCTGGCCAGCCGCAATCCGGAGATGGACTCTCTCACGCGAGGCAAGCCGCGACTGGTCATCCTTAATAAGGCCGATCTGGCAGACGATGCCGCCACCAAGCGGTGGCTTGCCTATTTCCGCCGTCAAGGAATGGCGGCGCTGGCGGTGGACTGTAAGACGGGACGCGGTTGTCAGCAGTTCCACGACAGTCTGCGGGATCTGCTCCGTGAATTGGTGGAGAAATGGGAGAGCAAGGGCGCTTACCGCGCTATTCGTGCGATGATCGTGGGCATCCCCAACGTGGGTAAAAGCTCCTTTATCAACCGTATGAACCGCGGCGGAAAAGCCAAGGTGGAGGATCGCCCCGGCGTCACCCGAATGAATCAGTGGTTTGTCATCGAGGGCGGCACCCAGTTGCTGGACACCCCCGGTGTGCTGTGGCCTAAGTTTGAGGATCAGACTGTGGCGTTGCGACTGGCCTTCACCGGTGCCATTAAGGATCAGGTGCTGGACATGGAGGAGATGGCCTGTGAACTCTTGGGCATCCTGCGCCGCGATTATTCTGCGGTACTGGTAGAACGGTATAAATTGACTGAACCACTGAATGAAGATAACTGGGAATTACTCCACGACATCGGTCGCAAGCGGGGTATGCTGCTTTCCGGCGGCCAGATCGATACTGAGCGTGCTTCCATTATGTTGTTAGATGAATATCGCGGTGGTAAATTGGGGCGTATTACCTTGGAGTGGCCGCCGGAAGAGAGGGGAGAGGTCTGATGTTGGATCCGCTGTTTGATCAGCAATACCGCGCTATATGCGGTGGACTGTTGTGCGGTGTGGACGAGGCGGGACGCGGCCCGTTGGCAGGTCCCGTTTGCGCGGCGGCGGTGATCCTTTCCCCCGATCGTCCCATTGACGGACTTAATGACTCAAAGAAGCTCTCCGAGAAAAAACGGGAAGCCTTGTTTGATGTGATCTGTGAGCAAGCTGTGGCTTATTCTATTGCTTTCGCCTCTGTGGAGGAGATCGAGCAGGTCAACATCCTCAATGCCACCTATCTGGCCATGACGCGCGCAGTGAATTCGTTGGGAGAGACGCCTTCGCTGGTGCTCATCGACGGGAATCGAATCCCGCCTCAGCTGTCGATACCCTCCCGCGCAGTGGTGAAAGGAGATGCCCTTTCCCAGTCCATTGCCGCCGCCTCCATTTTGGCTAAGGTCTCCCGAGATCGCTTGCTTGTGGAAATGGATAAGCAGTACCCCCAATACGGCTTTGCCGTGCATAAGGGCTACGGCACCGCCGCCCATACGGCGGCACTGCGGGAAAACGGGCCCTGTCCCGCTCATCGATTGAGTTTTCTTAAAAAGATTTTAGGTGATACATAATGAAAGCCGTATCCAGAGGTGCCATCGGGGAAATACTGGCATCCCGTTTTTTACGGGAGAAGGGATACGAGGTGGTGGCCTCCAACTTTCGTTGCCGTCAGGGTGAGATCGACATCATCGCAACAGTCAAGAATTATTTGGTGTTTGTTGAAGTGAAAATGCGGCAGGAGAATGCGCTTTATTCTCCGAGAGAAGCCGTCACTGCCGCCAAGCAAAGACGCCTATTGCAGACAGCGGCGCTGTATCTCAGCCGTTTTCCCTGTGACTTGCAACCCCGATTTGACGTGGTGGAGGTCATCACCGCCATCGAGGATCCACATAGGATCGTTGAGATCAACCATATTATCGGTGCTTATGAAGCGGGCGGACTGGATGCCGCCTTCTGAATATTGTAAACCAATCTAGCATAAAGGAACGAGGAAAAAGCTATGTTTTATACCAGTACAAGAAACAAGGACATTCATGTGACGGCGGCGCAGGCCATTGCCGGCGGTATTTCTCCCGAGGGCGGTCTGTATGTGCCTGCCGTCCTGTCAAAGATAACGGCAGAGGAGCTGGAAGCGTTGGTACCGCTGTCCTATCCGGAGCGGGCCGTCCGCATTCTGTCCGACTTCTTGAATGATTTCACCGCTGAGGAGACCGCCGCGTGCTGTACGGCCGCCTACGGCGAGCGTTTTGACACCCCTGCTATCGCTCCCTTGCAGGAGCTGGGGGAGGGATGCTACGTGTTGGAGCTGTGGCATGGTCCCACCTGCGCCTTTAAAGATATGGCTTTGCAGATCCTACCTCACCTGATGCGTGTGTCGGTGGGTAAGACCAACCCCGACGAAGAGATCGTCATCCTGGTGGCTACCTCCGGTGACACCGGTAAGGCGGCTCTGGAAGGCTTTAAGGACGCGCCCAACACAAAGATATTGGTGTTCTATCCCGTGGACGGCGTCAGCGAGATGCAGCGCTTCCAGATGATCACGCAGGAAGGCAAGAATGTGGGCGTTTGCGCTATTCGGGGTAATTTTGACGATGCCCAGACCGGTGTTAAGTCCATTTTCACCGATGATGAGGTGAAGGCAAAATTGGCAGAGAACGGAATGCGCTTTTCCAGTGCCAACTCCATCAACTGGGGTCGTTTGGTGCCGCAGATCGTCTATTATATCTCTGCCTATTGCGACCTGATGGCGCAGGAGAAGATCAAAAACGGCGATCCCATTAATGTGGTGGTGCCCACGGGTAATTTTGGCAACATTCTGGCATGCTATTACGCCAAGTGTATGGGTCTGCCGGTGAATAAACTGATCTGCGCCTCGAATAAGAACCGCGTACTCACCGATTTCTTTGAGACGGGTGTGTATGACTGCAACCGCCCCTTCTATACCACCACCAGCCCCTCTATGGACATTTTGGTGTCCTCCAATTTGGAACGTCTCTTATATCATTTGTCGGATAACAACTGTGACGAGATCGTCCGCCTGATGAACGATCTTAAAACCGAGAAGAAATACACGGTCTCTGATGCGGTACGCACGGCGGTACAGGAGCAGTTTGTGGGCGGCTGTGCCGACGACCGTCAGGTGGCGGATACCATCCGCACCATCTTCGAGCAGAGCGGCTATTTGTGCGATACCCACACGGCGGTGGCTATGACGGTGTATGAGGAATACCGCGCCAAGTCCGGCGACGATACCCCCACGGTGATCGCCTCTACCGCCAGTCCTTTTAAGTTTGCCCCCGCCATTCTGGATGCGCTCGGTGGCGCCGAAACCGAAACTCCCTATGATCAATTGGCGGAGTTGAAGAGCAAAACGGGCTGGGAAATCCCGCAGTCGCTGGCTTCCTGCTGTGACAAGGCGATCCGCTTTACAGGCGTTTGCGACAATGACAAGGCCTCGATGCAGGATACCGTATACGGAATGTTGGGCCTTGTTTGATCGGGAGGGAAGATAATGGCATTGTTTGCAATTGCCGATACCCACTTATCCCTCGGTACCAATAAATCCATGTCCGTTTTCTCCGGCTGGGACGACTATGTACAGCGGTTGGAGACCAACTGGCGTAATCTGGTGGCACCCACCGATACCGTTGTCATTGCCGGCGATATTTCGTGGGGGATGAATCTCAAACAAGCCCACGAGGATTTTGCTTTTTTGCACCGCTTGCCCGGGCAGAAATTGATTCTTAAAGGCAATCACGATTATTGGTGGACAACACGGCGACAGATGGACCTGTATTTTGAGGATAACGGCTTTACTTCCTTACACCTTGTCCACAATGACTGCGCCGTAGTGGAGGACAGAATAGCGGTCTGCGGCAGTCGTGGCTGGTTCTTTGATGCGGAAGAGGAAGCGGATCGCAAAGTACTGCTCCGCGAGGCTTCCCGCCTGCGGACCTCGATCTGCGCCGCTAAGGAGACGGGGCTGGAACCCGTAGTGTTTCTCCATTACCCGCCGCTGTATGCGGATCAGGTATGTCCTGAGATCGTGGAGGTACTTAAAGAAGAAGGGATTACCCGCTGTTTTTACGGCCACGTGCACAGCAACGGCATCCGTCTGGCGGTGCAGGGGGAAGTGGAAGGCATTGACTATCGGCTGATATCGGCAGATGCCTTGCGTTTCTGTCCGATTCCCGTATTTTCAAGCGGTGATTAAAATTATTTATATTTTTTCAAAAAAAGAGTAGAAAAAAAGAAAGTATTATGTTATAATAGTCTGCACTATGTTCTAGCATAACTGGGAGGAATTACAATGAGTCTGAAAAATGCAACCAAACTGGAAAACAATCGCGTCGAGCTGGAGATCGAGGTAGACGCTGCCACCTTTGGGGCGGCGGTGGATGCTGCCTATAAGAAGGATGTTAAAAAAATGTCCGTCCCCGGCTTCCGTAAGGGTAAGGCGCCCCGCGCCCTGATCGAGAAAACCTACGGTACCGGCGTGTTCTATGAGACCGCGATGAACGATGTATATCCTACTGCTCTGGACGAGGCGATCAAGGCCTCTGAATATGAGTATGTAGAGGATAAGATCGATCTGGATGTGGTGAGCGTTGGTCCTGAGGGTCTGGTATTCAAGGCGGTTATCACCGTCAAGCCCGAGGTCAAGATGCGCGGCCACAAGAGCCTGAAGATCACCCGTCCTGCCGTAGTGGTCACTGACGAGGATATTACTGCCGAGTTGACCCGTTTGCAGGAGCGGAATGCCCGTATGGTGTCCGTGGAGGATCGCGGCGCTGAGATGGGTGACACCGTTACCTTCGATTTCGAGGGTTTCATTGATGAGGTTGCCTTTGAAGGCGGTAAGGGCGAGAATCATGCTCTGCTGCTGGGCTCCGGTCAGTTCATTCCCGGCTTTGAGGAGCAGCTGGTCGGTGCCACCGTAGACGCCGAGCTGGATGTGAATGTGACCTTCCCCGAGGAGTATCACGCCGCCGAGCTGGCCGGCAAGCCTGCTGTGTTCAAGTGCAAGGTGCACAAGATCGAGAAGAAGGAACTGCCCGAGATTGACGACGATCTGATTCAGGATTCCTCCGACTTTAACACCGTAGACGAGTTCAAGGCGGATGCCAAAAAGCGTCTGGAGGATCAGCGCAACGCTGCCGCCGACAATGAGGTGGACGAGAAGATCGCTGAGGGTCTGATCAAGTGCATGAAGGCGGACATCCCCGAGGCGATGATCGAGAACACCATCAATGATCGCATTCAGGATTTTGCCTATCGTTTGCAGAGCCAGGGCCTGAGTATGGATCTGTATATGCAGTACACCGGCATGGACACCGCCACCTTCCGCGAGAGCTTCCGTGAGCAGGCGGAGAAGCAGGTCAAGGTCCGCTTGGCTTTGGAATATGTGGTTAAGAACGATAAGATCACCGTTTCCGATGAGGAGCTGGAGGCTGAGTACGCTAAGTTTGCCGAGCAGTACGGTATGGAGGTCGAGCAGATCAAGGCTGCCATTCCTGCCACTGAGCTGAGCAAGGATATTGCCGTGGAGAAGGCAATGAAGTTCATCCGCGGCAAGGCCACCATCACCACCGAGGGTGAAGAGAAGGCCGCCGAATAATCCGAACACCGTTTAGAGTTTGATTTCCCTGCCCATACTCTGTGGGCAGGGAATTTCATCCTTAATCAATTTTATGGACGGAGGAATCATTGTGAGTTTTGTACCGTATGTTGTCGAACAGACCAGCCGTGGCGAACGCAGCTACGACATTTTTTCCCGTCTGCTGAACGACCGCATCATTATGTTGTCCGATGAGGTCAACGATACTACCGCATCCTTGGTTGTGGCACAGCTTCTCTATCTGGAGGGGCAGGACCCCGACAAGGATATCCATCTGTATATCAACAGCCCCGGTGGCTCCATTTCTGCCGGTATGGCCATCTACGATACGATGCAGTACATCAAGTGCGACGTATCCACCATCTGCGTGGGTCTCGCCGCCAGTATGGGCAGTTTTCTGCTGGCGGCAGGCGCCAAGGGCAAGCGGGTGGCTCTGCCCAACAGTGAGATTATGATCCATCAGCCTTTGGGCGGTGCTAAGGGTCAGGCCTCGGACATTAAGATTCAGGCGGACCACATTCTGTATATCCGCAATCGGATGAATCGGATGCTGTCCGAGATGACCGGTCAACCCATTGAGATTATTGAGCGGGACACCGACCGTGATAACTGGATGACGGCGGATGATGCGGTCCGCTACGGCATTGTGGATAAGGTTGTGGAGAAGCGCCCCTGATGTTTTCCCTGAGAGGTGAATG
>JAZOWI010000050.1:0-3731 GCA_045659145.1 Acutalibacteraceae bacterium
GCTTCTACGTCAATAAAAACGGCTATTGGATTGGTTGATTCCACCATCATCAGGGATGACCAGAACGCAGCCTGTGAAGCAAGCCGACAAAGCGGAACTCTGTTTATGAAAACGGGAGGATAAAAATGAGACAATTGCGTATCAAGCGAATCTTTGCCTTGTTGTTGGCTGTGATGCTTTGCATCGGCGGCCTGACTTCCACTGCCACCTGGATTTCGGCGGCGCAGGAAACTTTCATCAATCCCAAAACCGGGTTTCGCAACAACACACTGATCAACCGGGTGTTGGAGGAGGACGGCTTTCTGTATGGCATCAATTATGTATGGATTGAAGAGGGCCACACCTTTGGAGATAACCATATTTTTGGTTACGACACCAACACTTTCAGCGACGGCAACGGCGCAGAGATCGTCTATACCAATATGCTCAATTTGAAGGCGCTGGGCTATAACTGTGTGCAGATTATGGCCAGCGGTAACCGTATGGAGGGCATCCGCTTTGACGAGCGGGGTCAGGTGCTGGGTTTGGACGAGGAGTATAAGGCAAACTTCCGTCGCTATCTGCAAGCCATTGTGGCGGCGGATATGCCCTTTGGTGTGGTGTTGCAATCCCATACCACTCGTCTGTATGAATATATCGGCAAAACCGCTTGGGATCAGGGCACCCAGTATTATTGCAACCCTCAGGTGCGTAAGCAGTATATGGAGCTGGTGATGGAGCCGTTGCTGGAGATCATCGCCGAATTTGAGGAGCATCTGTTGTTTCTTGCTTTCGGTGATGAGCTGGAGAACGAAATTAACGATGTGACTGTGGACTGGAATGTGTCGGGTGGTCGTGGTGTTTACGGTGTGTCTTTTGAGGACATGTACGCTTTTTATTCCGATCTGAACGATCTGTGCAAGGAGATGCTGCCCGACATACCCCGTACGCTCGCCGGCAATGCGGATTTTATCACGCAATACGGAGATTTAAATCTGGACTTCTTGGGACGTAACAACTATTATTCCGATGAGAGCGTAACCCCTATTGAACAGTATAAAATCGGTTTGCCGATGTATGCGCCAGAATGGGGTTTGACCGTGTGGAGCAACCCTATGTCCACTGAGGAGTATATAAACGGAAGTCTGGCTATGTCTGCCAACCTGCGTGAAGCGGGATACCTGGGCGCTTTCTACTGGTCTTTTGACCATGCCCGGAAATCCGATGCCGAGTGTACGCTGTTCAACACCTATTACGAGTTTTCTTCGGATTTTTCCACCTTTGCCACTGCGCTAACCTATCAGGCGTTGGATTATCGCTACGCCCATCAGGGCGTTGGCGATCCTTTTGACGTGCCCGCCATCTTTGCCTATCAGGGCGACGGCGTGGTTACCTGGTTGCGCTCTCGCCAGGCAAAGACCTTTGATCTGGAGCGCTCTGTCGATGGCGGCAAAAGCTGGACGAAACTGCTGAGTAACGCAGCTGCCGCCGATTACGTGGCTCCCCGCAACGACGAAATCGGCTATTATGTGGACACGGCTGTGGAGGAGGGCGATGCGGCCATCTATCGGGTTACCGCTCGACGTGCCGATGGGGCCACCCGTATGTCGGCCCCCTCGGTGCAGGTGTTCCCGGAGGAGGTTAGCGCCGACGAAAGCGGTACGGAGCTCCCGACCGAGGAAGATGACAACAACCTGGTACTGAACGGTAACTTTTCCTTGGGCGCTGAGGGGTGGCGCTTTAACGGCACCGGCACCGGTGTAGTGAACGGTGCGCTGTATTTGCCCGGCCCCTCTGAGTTTTGCTCCGAGGCAATTAGCCAAAAGATTACGGTGGAGCCCAATCGAGAGTATATTTTGTCTTACGACATGAAAAGTGCTAACGGTAGTATAATGGGCGTTTACATCAAGCGTGGTTCCAATAACAGTATCCTGTGCGAGGACTGGCCCGTCACCAGTGTCGGGCAGTGGGAAACCAAGATGCTTCGATTCAATGTGGGGGATAATTCCTCCGTCACGTTAAGTTTTAGCAATGCCACCGTGGGCGATAAGTATGTAGACAATGTGTCACTGACCTTGGTGGATACAGGCAAGGTGAGGTACTCTGTGACCGATTTTGTGCCCAGTAAATTGACGTGTGCTGATGAGAGCAAGAACCTGCTTAACGACCCCGGCTTTGAGGGCGCAGGCGGTGCATGGGATACGGACACCTTTGTGGACGGCACCGTTGTCACGGTGGCCACCGATGGGCAGAACGCTCACAGCGGCAATCGCTATCTGCAGTATACCGGTCAAGGATTGACCGATACCCATCGGGCGATCTTCTACGTAGATGTTGCTCCGCACACTAATTATACCTTCTCTGCGTGGGTGCGGGGTCTCTATCTGTCGGATGAGAATAACGGTGACGTCACCTTTGGTGTGTTCGACCCCGACACCAGTAACTATTTAGTGGCACAGCCGTGGGATTATTTGGAGGGCTATAAGCGAGACTCCAATGAGAAACGCTCCTTGGTGCCCACCGCCTTTGACGGGGACTGGCACCTGCGGGGAATGAACTTCGATACCGAGGATATGACCCGTATCGGCATTATGATCTCCGGTACCGACGCCCGAATGGATTTGGACGACTTAACCTTGTGTAAGAGTGCGGATGCGGTGGCTTATCGCCATCCGCAGAACACCACCAACCTGACCACTACGCTGTATTTGGGCGAGCGTGGATGTGCTCCGGAGAACAATCTCCTGCCCAACTGGGACTTGGAGGAGGCAGACACGGCTTATTGGAGCAACGTGGATGGATATGGTCGTTTTGTGGTCATTGAGGATGTGCGGGAACTGGGCTTTGGTCACTCCCTGCATTACACGGGTACCGAACGGCCGTTGGGTAACGTATATATTCGTTGGATGACGGTAAAGCCCTATACGGACTATGTGTTGAGCTTCAGCATCAAGGTGGAGCAGGAGGGAGCCGGCTTCGTCGGCTTGTTGGACGGCGACACGGCTGTTCCCGATTGGTTTGATCAAATCGAGTTCCTGCAGGATTACTATGGGGATGAATGGGGTACCTTCTCTTTCTGCTTCAACTCGGATGTGTTTAGTCGAGTTGGCTTGGCAATTGCCGATTATGGTGGAGAGGCGTATCTGGATAATTTTCGGTTGTTCCGGGTGGAGGATGCGGCACCGCTGGTGAACGTGGATCCTTACGCCTCGGTCAAGAACGGCTGGCATAAAGAGGACGGTAAGTGGGCCTACTACGAGAACGACGTTAAGGTTACCAACAAGTGGGTCAAGGATTCCGCCGGCTGGTGCTATCTGGGCGCTGACGGCTATGCCGTGACCAATACCTGGAAGAAGGACAGCAAGGGCTGGTGCTACTTGAACGGCAGTGGCTCGATGGTGAAGAACGCTTGGGTCAAGGATAACGGTAAGTGGTATTTCCTCGACACTAACGGCTATATGGTCACCAACGCTTGGAAGAAAGACAGCAAGGGTTGGGTGTACGTGGGCTCCGACGGCGCTATGCTGACCAACGCCTGGTGCAAGGATTCTCAGGGCTGGTGCTACGTGGGCGCCGATGGCTATGCGGTCACCAACTGCTGGAAGAAAGATAGCGTCGGCTGGTGCTACCTGAATGCTTCCGGTTCTATGACCAAGAATGCATGGGTTAAGGATGGCGGCAAGTGGTACTTCCTCGATGCCAACGGCTATATGGTGTCCAACAAGTGGATGAAGGACTCCAAGGGCTGGGTC
>JAZOWI010000051.1:0-36845 GCA_045659145.1 Acutalibacteraceae bacterium
CAAAAAAAGGGGGGCCCGGACAGGGGGGCTGGGGCCTCCCTTTTTTGTTTTACTTATTCCGCCGCTTTCAAAACGATGGTCATCTCGGTGGTACCCTCTTCAAAGAAGAACTCCGCCTCGTCGCAGGTGTAACCCTCAGGCATAGCCGCAAACTTCACGGTGTAGTCGTTCTCGTCCAGCACAAAGGTGGCGACACCGTCCGCACCGGTCATAGAGGGGAAGCAGGTGTCCATACACAACTGTACCAGCGCACCCGCCACGGGGGTATCCTGCTCATCCACGACCTTGACCTTGTAGGTCACCTTGTCGGATACCAGATCGTTGCTGGTCAGGTCACTGCTCTCCTGCGCATTGCTCACGGGAGGGGTGTTGTCATCGGGATTCACATCGGGGTTGCCGCCGCAAGCGCACAGCATCCCTACCAGACAGAAGGTCAGCAGCGCAAGGCTCAGCCATTTTGTTATCTTCATGGATTATCTCTCCTTTTGTTTATGGTCGATCACTTTACATAGCACAGCGCAAACATCCACGCCAGATCCAGATTCACATCGGGCAATTCATCGAAGAGATAGGTGGGACCGTTGGGATCCCACCATCCCTGATGCTGACCGTACTGTTTGAGAATATACTCCAGATCCTTAGTCAGAGGGTACACGCCGTTGGTGCTATCCATATTGTTTACATAATTCTGCACACATTCGGTGTATTCTTCTTTTTTCAGGAAGTTGCCGCTGTTATCGTACAGATACGCGCCGATATGATAGTGAGACAGAATATCCATAAACGAGATGTACGGCGCTTTATCGTTAAAGCGCAGATACACCACCGGACCGTTCTTGCTGTCCAGATGATAGTAACCATCCGCTTCGTTATACACCAACACATACTTGTCGGCGGTCAGGTCAAAATTGGTCAATTTCTGGGAGCCGCTCAGAGAGAGGGTGTAGGGCTCGGGGGTGTGCGTCCCCTCATAGGTGATCCACGGCTCATCCTCCGCACTCCACTCCGCATCGCCCACGCGGGTCACGTGCATGATCACGCCGGTCGTATTGGTGGCGGCATCCACACCCAACACAAAGATGGGTCCTACGTCTTTAACCGAGACGGTGAAGCCGTTATTGGACAGATCTCTGGCCAGATTGGCGCTCTGTATATAGTGCACACTACCGCCGTAATAGCCTACCTGTGCATACGTATTCGTGGTAGTGATGCGGTAGGTGCCCGACTCAGAAGGTTCAAACAGGAAGTAATTGCGACTGCCCGCCTTCAAGTCCACGTACATCGTGCCGGCCTGAATATAATAAGCGCGTACATTTTTACCCGACTGGGGGTCGCCTACCAGCTCGTAATTATCTTTGCTGTAATAGGGCGCCACCAACAAGTCCAGCGCGGGCGCGGCAGGCGATACCGTTGCTGTCTTTTCATCCCATCGCAGATCGGTTCCTTTGAGTTTTACGGTATAGACCGCATCCATCAAGGTGATGGTGACCTCTCCCTTGGCGTCCACTTTTTTCTCGCCTTTGAGGGTGTCGCCTAAGTAGAACTGCACCGTCACATCGGTCAGCGGCACATTGTTGCCGTCCAGCACCTTGACGGTGTAATCGGTGGGAGTGGTGCCCTCGTTGGTGTTTTGCCCCGCCTCCTTCTCTAAGACGATCTGGAGATCCGGCAACGCAGCAGAGAGCTTAAACTCGTTGCGCTCGGCAATGTAGCCGGCAGGCACCGTCAGGGTGACCGTGCACTCACCGGCAGGCAGCTCCGCAGAGGCATAACCGCTGTCGTTGGTGGTGACGTTCTTCTTGCTGTCTCCCACCGCAAAGGTCAGCGCCACGCCGGATACGGCCTTGCCTTCTTTGTCCTTGACCGTGGCGGAATAGGTGGCGTTCTGAGGCTTGGTGGTGGTGGTCGGCCCCTCACCTGCCTTCACGAAACTCACGTGACTCTTAATGGTGGCGGCAGGATACTCATTGTTTTGATCCGGCAACACACTCACCGTCATCTGCACCTTGTCGCCGGCCTTCACATCCACCGACACCACCGTCTTGCCGTCGCTGTTCTTCACACCGTCCGCCTCTAAGGTGCGGTTGGCATAGGAGTTCAGGTTATACAGCACCACATCGTACTTGACACCGGCGGTGGCGCTTTCCACATACATCTGCACCGTACCGGCCTGCGTAGCGGTGTACAGATAGGTCACACCCTGATCATTGCCCTTTTTCAGGTTGGTGGTCAGGTCACCCATGCTCAGCACAAAGGGGTTGGCCTGGGTGCCGCCGGGATAGACACACACCACGAGGAACGTAGCTTTTTTGTTGCCCTTGTTTCCTACCGCGATCTTGGCGGGAGTGTTCACGTCCGGAGTGGAGATGGGCACCTCCACCACGCCGTTCACCGCCTCGTAGGTCTTGCCGCCGTACACCACATAGGCATTCTTGTCCTCAATGGTGAGCACCGTGCCATTCACTTTATAGACGTTATAATAGGTCTTGCCGCCGGCAGGGACAATGGCATCAAACACCAGCGTACCGCCCACGTCAATGGCCTTATCTGCCGACGAGCCGTCGGCATCCTTAGCCGTGGTGGAGGTGATGGGCACCATACTGCTCGTACCCACCGTGGCGCCGGTATTGGGGTTCTGGGTCACCACACCGGCCGTTCCCGTACCGGTACCATTGTCGGTCTGGGAGCTGTTTTGTCCATCCGTGGTACTGTCGGAACCCGTCGTGTCACCGCTGTTGTCACCACTGTTGTCACCCTCCGTGGAGGTGCCGCTGCTATCGGTATCACCGGTGGCATCCCCCTCTTCGGTGGAAGAGTTGGCAATGATGGTTTTAAGACCTTCGATGTCTCCCGCCACAGTCTGTACATAGTTGTCCGCTCCGTAGAAGGAGAAGACAGCATCAAAGTCTGCCGGATCCGTCATAGAGCCGGCGTGCATAAAGGTAATCATTCCGTAGCGGTCAATGACCACCGTTGTGGGATAGGCGGCGATCTGCAAAGCGTCCTGCCAGGAGGGCTCGCACACCATCATGGGGAAGGTGAGCTCGTGCTCCGAGCGGAACTGCTCCACCGCTTGGGCATCCTTATCCACCGGATTCATCGCCAAAAGCGCCACCTTGTCGCCGTAAGCAGTGTAGGCCGCCTGCAAGCTGGGGAACTCCGCAATGCACGGATTGCAGGAGGTATACCAGAAGTTCAGCACCACCGCATTATACTGCCCCAGCAGATCAGACAGCACATAGGTCTGTCCCGCGGCATCGGTGACCGTAAAGTCGGACATCACATCCCCCAACTGCAAGGTCAGGTCCGAAAGGGACACGTCGGTCTGCAAGGCGGCGGTCAGCTGAATGGTAAAGGCTGCCTCCCGAATGGGATAAAACTCTTCCACCTTATGACCCGCAGGCACGTTTTTCAGCACTGCCACACAGCCCACATAATTCTCCGTAAACACTACTTTGCCCGTGGCATCAGTCCTGCCAAAGTCCACCAGATCGTTCAGCGCCTTGTCCCGATACACGTATACCTCGACTCCTGCCAAGGGGGTCCCCGCTTGGTTAGTAACGGTGATGGAGTTCTCCTTGTTTTTGCTTCCGGCACCGCCCGTTGCCAACAAAATGCAGGTCACCGCCACGGCTACTGCTAACACAGCTGCCGTAATGATGAGAATAAGCTTTTGCTTTTTGTTGAGATTTTTCACTTTTTCAATAATCGTCATAATCGTTGCCTCCCCGTGTTACGGGTTGATGTAGCAGCACATAAACAGCCACAGATTCTCCTTGTTCAGGCCGACCAGATTTTCACCGGCCGCATCCTTGAACAGATACGAAGAGCTGTCGGAGTCAAACCAGTCGGAGTGATCGCCGCGCTGCTGCACGATGTATTTCAGATCTTCTGTCAAAGGATACACGCCGTTTGCCTCATCAATGTACTCGATGTATTCCAGCAAACATTCGCTGTACGATTCTTTCTTGACAAAGTTTTCTTCGTCATCGTAGAAATACTTCACCACGCCGGAACGGTCCAGAATGGTCTTAAAGCTGTCCAGATAAGCAGACTTTTCTCCCAAACGCATCAGCACCAAGGGGCCGTCGGCGGTATTCAGGTGGTAGAAGCCGTCCTGCTCGTTGAGCACCAATTTATAGGTGGGCGCTTTCAGGTCAAACTCGGCCAACTTAGCGCCGGCAGGCAGAGTGTATTCCTTCAATTCCACCGTCTTCTGATAAATGATCCAGGGCTCATCCTCAATGGTGTGCTCCGGCTCACCGATACGCTGGATAGCCACAATGGCTGCCTCGTTATCGGCGGCATCCACACCCAACACCAAAGTGGTAGTGCCGGTGCCGTTGGTGCCGATCATACTGGCCTTAATAGATACGGCGAACTTGCCATTCTCCATCTCGCCCACATTAGTTTCCTGCACGTAATGCGGGGCGCCGTAATAGCCAATGGCGGCGCCTTCCGCCTGCTCCACCGAAAACTCATAGGTGCCTGCCACCGTGGGGGTAAACAAAAAGTAGTTGCGCTCGTTCTTTTTAAGCGACACGTAAGTGCAGCCGGTATCTATGGAATAAGCAGTATAGTCCACAGCACCCACCGACAGAATGGTGGGCTCTCCCTTTACGGTCTTGGACACCTTGACCGTGTAGATCCGATCGCTGACGGAGAGCACCAAATCCTTCACATCATACCGATATTCCTCCTCGGCGGTGAATAGCAGATCTACGGTGTATTCGCCTTTTTCCAGCTCTTTTTCCGCAATGCCTTGGTCGTTGACGGCCTGCATACCCACCGACTGGCCGTCCTTGAAGAACTTGACCACCACGCCGCTGGTATAGGGGTTGCCCAATTCGTCTACCACCTGCACCATATACTTAGGTGCACCACAGCCGGTAAAAAGCATAGGCAGACTTAGCGCCAAAGCCAACAACCAGCACAAAGACGTTTTTAACTGTTTTTTCATATGGTTTTCCTCTTTTCACAAGCGGACGTACATCAGCCGTTAGGTCCCAAGTAATCGTAATAGTAGCAAAGTTTCAGCCATGCGTTATCCACGTTTTCAAAGGTGTATTTCTCCATTACCTTCTGCAACAACTCTGCCAGTCGCTCATCCACGACCACACAGCCCTTGGCCTCAGGCTTGGAGGCATCGTTCATCATTTTGCTCACATAGGCGCGGATCTCCTCGGTCAGATCCTCACCCTCTCCGTGATACTTACCGGCAAAAATGTCCTCCAGCTCGTAGATGTCTGCATACTCGTCGTACTCTTCGCCCCAAGTCTCTTTTAGATACTCGACGGTCTTCTTCTGGTTACCGTCGTACTTCTCCAGAAGCGAAAGGATATACAGATCGTCCTCCGTCTTGGTGAAATCAAAGCCGCCCATATCGATCATACCCTTAATCTTCACAGGGTTGCCGTTCTCGTCCTTCTGCACAGTGCCGTCTTCGTTGTAGGCATCCACCGTGGCGATGGGATTACTGAACAAGGAGGTGACGCCGGAGAAATCCGCATAGATCAGGCTACCGGTCTTGCCATTGCCCAAATCCTCGTAATACTTGCCGTCTTTGAGCACCACGTCGATGCCGCCCTGAATCAGGTAATACATCTGGTCGCCGGTGGCATCGCCATCGTAGGTAAAGTAACCGGGAGAGCACAGGCGGAACAGGTTGTGGGTAGGAGCAATGTATTCGATATCGTAGGGAATGGTGCCGTTCTCGTACACATCCCAGAAGGCAATATCGATGTAATAGGGCACGCCCTTCTCCATATAGTAAACCATGGATACGTTCTTTTCGTCGTTCCACTCACGCTCATCCATCTCGTAGGTGAGCAGTTCCTTGCGGTCCTTATCAAAGATCCAGCCATCCACGCCCTGCTGAGAGGTGCTGTGGGAGGTGATGCGGTACACGCCGCTCTTGTCGGGCACAAACTCCGCCACAAAGCCACGGGGCATAATCACACGGTCATAGGTGAAGGAGTTGCTGCTCACATTCTTGCCCAAGGTGGCCTTGTACGCATTAAAGGGGGCCAGACCCTTGACGGGGTCTTGCAGTTGCTGGCCATTGGTGCCGTAAGACTGGAAGTATTTGCACACCTTCAACCACTCGTTGTCATCTTCCTCGTCGAAGCCCATAGCATCCGCCACGATTTGGAGATATTCCGCCAACTCCTTGGTCACGGTGCACACGCCGTTGAGGGCCGAGTTGGAGGCCATGGTGCAGAAGGGTACCACATCGTCATAATAGTTGTGTCCGTCCAGGGTTACGTCGCCGTCATACACCATTTCAAAGACGGTCTTTTCCTCATTGAACTGGGTGTAGTTCATCAGGTCAGCCAGCAACAAGGGGCCGTTCTTATCGCCTACGTGATAGTAATTATCCGCAGGGTTGAGCACTACATTCACATATTCATACGTGCCGTCTTCTTTCTCGGTAGCGGCAAAGCGAGGAATGTAGGTTGCCGTATCCACCGCAGAGGCATCCAGCACCCGCATATTCTTCACATATACGGTATCCTCACCCACGTTGTCCGCTTCATCCTTCATATAGCACAGCGCCACCTCGTAGGTGCCGTCCTCGGTAGCGACCCAGGGGTAGCAGGTCTTCCACTTGCCGTCAGCGCTGTCGCCGGAGATCTGATAAATATCCTCTTTGTCTACAATAACCACCAAGGTGTCAGAACCGCTCTCGGAGGAACAGATATAGTCAAAACCCACGGCCTGACCCTTTTTCAGTTCCACATCCGCATACAGGATGGCATAGGAGCTGTCCACCTCTTTGTTGGAGGACTTGACACACTTCTGTCCGTCCTTCTCGGTCAGGACGAAGGGCCAGGTGTATTCCGCCGTGTCGCCCTCCTCTGCACGATAGGTGATGGGGGCGCCGTCGGCGTTGATGGCCGCCGCAATGTCGGCGGGATCGTCCATCTTCACATTGGGCTTCTCGTTGGTGACCAACTCGCTGAGGGCCGCAAACAGCTTCTGCTCATAGTTCTTGGCGGTGAAATGCTCGAACATACTGGTGAAGGGACGCAGGCTGGTAATGCCGCCCGCCTCAATGAGACAGATCACGCCGTAACGGTCCACCATAATGGAGGTGGGATAACCCTGCACGTTGAAGGTGGTGGACCAGGCCGCCTGACAGGTGGCCATAGGGAAGGTGAGCTGCATATCCTTCTGGAAGGTCTGAATCTCACCGTTATTGTTGAAGGGGTTCAGGGCGATGATGCCGATATCGTCCTTGAAGGACTGATAGGCCTGCTCCATAAAGGGGAACTCCGCCACACAATAAGTACAAGTGGTGTACCAGAAGTTGAGCAGTACCGCCTTCTTCTTTTTCAGCATATCCGACAGTGTGATCTTCTCTCCCTCGGGGGTGGTGACAGAGAAGTCGTACATCACGTCACCCAGACCTAAGGTGGCGCCGGACAGATCCTCGTCCTTGATCAGGCCGGATTCCAGCACCACGGAAGCCAGATTGTTATCAAAGGAATAGCTGTCCTTGACCTCATAGCCCTTGGGAGCACCGGACAAGGTCACGGCATACTTTTTGCTCACCGGCAGTTCAAAGATCACGCGCCCCTTGGCATCGGTCTCCTTAAAGTCCACCAGATCCTTGAGGGAGTCATCGGTATACAGATACACCGCGATGCCCTCCATAGGCATACCGCCCGCGGTCTTGACAGAAACCACATAACTGTTTCCGCCCGCCAAGGCTGCGTCACTGCTGTCGATGGAATTGTCCGGCTTGTCGCCGCAGGCGCACACCGCCGCCATCATCGCCAGCGCAAGAAACACTGCTAACAAACGCTTCATCATACTCATTCGTCCTCCACTTATGTAATTTGAAACTTACAACAACGCAAAACAAGGCACAATAACCTCATTATCCGTATTATGGTATCATATTTCTGCCTTTTCGTCAACAAAAACCTTGCTTATTAGGGATACAAGCAATAAAAAACAGCCGATGCAAACCAGTTTCGCATCGGCTGTTTTTACGTTTTATCAGAAAAGTCCGCTGATCTTGCCGCTGGCATCCACATCGATGCGCTCGGCGGCGGGGGACTTGGGCAGACCGGGCATGGTGAGAATGTCACCGGTCAGCACCACGATGAAGCCCGCACCGGCGGACACCTTCACATTCTTCACCGTGACGGTGAAGTGCTCGGGGGCGCCCAGTTTGGTGGGATCATCCGAGAAGCTGTACTGGGTCTTGGCAATGCACACAGGGCACTTGTCGAAGCCCAGAGCAGTGAGCTGCTGGATCTGCTTCTTGGCCGCCGGCAGGACGGTGATGCCGTCGCCGCCGTATACCTTCTGCACCACCGCAGTGATCTTGTCCTCGATGGAGCCTTCCAGCTCGTAGGAGAAGGTGAAGTCACCCTGCTCCTCTTCACACAAACGGACCACTTCCTTGGCCATCTCGATACCGCCGGCGCCGCCGTCCGCCCACACGGTGGACAGCACGGTGTTGACACCCAGCTCGCGGCACTTGTCAATGATAAAGTCGATCTCCGCGTCGGTATCGGTGGGGAAACGGTTCACCGCCACCACGCAGGGCAGTTTATAGACGTTCTTGATGTTGGCCACGTGGCGCAGCAGGTTGGGGATACCCCGCTCCAAAGCGCCCAGATCCTCGGTGTTCAGCTCGGTCTTAGCCAAACCGCCGTGCATCTTAAGGGCGCGGACAGTGGCGACCACCACCACAGCATCGGGGGTGAGACCCGCCATACGGCACTTGATGTCCAGGAACTTCTCGGCGCCCAGATCGGCGCCGGAGCCTGCCTCGGTAACGGTGTAGTCGCCCATCTTCAATGCCAGACGGGTAGCCATCACCGAGTTGCAGCCGTGGGCAATATTGGCGAAGGGGCCGCCGTGCACAAAGGCGGGGGTGCCCTCCAAGGTCTGCACCAAGTTAGGCTTGATGGCATCTTTCAGCAGGGCGGTCATGGCGCCCACCGCCTTCAGGTCACCGGCAGTGACCGGCTTGTCGTCGTAGGTATAGCCCACAATGATACGGGACAGACGCTCTTTCAGGTCGGTAATGGAAGAGGCCAGGCAGAACACCGCCATGATCTCGCTGGCCACGGTGATGTCGAAGCCGTCCTCACGGGGCACACCATTGGGCTTGCCGCCCAACCCGTCCACGATGAAACGGAGCTGGCGGTCGTTCATATCCACGCACCGCTTCCAGGTGATGCGGCGCACATCGATGCCCAGAGCGTTGCCCTGCTGAATGTGATTGTCCAGCATAGCTGCCAGCAGGTTGTTGGCGGCACCGATGGCGTGGAAGTCACCGGTGAAATGCAGGTTGATATCCTCCATAGGCACCACCTGACCATACCCCCCGCCGGCGGCGCCGCCCTTGACACCGAATACGGGACCGAGAGAAGGCCCCCGCAGGGCCACGGTCACGTCCTTGCCGATGCGGCGCAGACCGTCTGCCAGACCGATGGTGGTGGTGGTCTTACCTTCGCCCGCGGGGGTGGGGGTAATGGCGGTCACCAGAATCAGCTTGCCGTCGGGGCGATCCGACTCCTCCAACAGAGCGAGATCGATCTTCGCCTTATAGTTGCCGTACTGCTCTACGTATTTCTCATCCACGTGAGCCGCCGCGGCGATCTCACGGATGTGCTTCATTTCACATTCCTGCGCAATTTCAATATCGGTCTTGTATGCCATATCCGTCACTCCTTACTTATAATACTTCACAGCCGCCTCGAACATACGGATGTCGTAGTTGCCGGGAACATTCTTGTACAGGCCGTCGGCGATACGCTCGCTGTGACCCATCTTACCGAACACGCGACCATCGGGAGAGGTGATGCCCTCAATGGCAAACAGAGAGCCGTTGGGGTTGAAGTCGATGTTAGCGGTGGCGCTGCCTTCCAGATCCACGTACTGGGTGGCGATCTGACCGTTCTCGGCCAGTTTCAGCGCCAACTCGGGGGAAGCTAAGAACTTGCCCTCGCCGTGGGAGATGGGCACATTGACAATGTCGCCCACATTCATCAGACTCAGCCAAGGAGACTTCACTGAGGCGATGCGGGTGTGCACGATGCGGCTCTGGTGACGATTGATGTTGTTGAAAGTAAGGGTGGGGCAAGCTTCATCGGTATCAATGATCTTGCCGTAGGGCACCAGACCCAGCTTAATAAGCGCCTGGAATCCGTTACAAATACCGCACATCAGGCCGTCCCGATTCTCCAACAGGTCGGTGACCGCCTCTTTGACCGCCGCGTTGCGGAAGAAGGCGGTGATGAACTTAGCGGAGCCGTCCGGCTCGTCACCGCCGGAGAAGCCGCCGGGGATGAAGATGGCCTGACTCTCCTTCACCTTGTCGGAGAAGGCGGCCACGCTCTGGGCCACCGCGTCGGCGGTCAGGTTGCGGATAACAAAGACCTCCGGCTCAGCACCGGCACGCTCCACCGCACGGGCGGAATCATACTCACAGTTGGTGCCGGGGAAAACAGGAATCAAGATCTTGGGCTTGGCTACCTTAATGGCGGGAGCCAAGGCGCTCTTTTCCTCATAAGAGAACGTGGGAATGGTCTCTTTATCCTCTTTGGCCTTGGTGGGATACACATCCTCCAAGGTGGCGGTGTTGAGAGCATACAGCTCGTCAATGGTGGCACGGTCGCCGTCCAGATCGATGATGCCGCCGTCGGTGGTCACACCCAAGCGCAACACGCCGGGCAGGCACACCTCCTCGGTCATTTCCGCCACGATGAAATCAGGGAAGGACAGATGCCAGTTTTCACCCAGCTCAGCCTCGGACTTGAAGCCGATGTGGTTACCGAAGGACATCTTCATAATGCCCTCCGCCAGACCGTTCTCCACCGCCCAGGCGGACAGCACCTTGCCCTGCTGACACAGAGTATGGAACTGCTCCCACGCCTCCTTGACGCTGTCCGCGGTCTCTTCGGTGGGACCGAAGACATAGACAGGGTTGCCCGCCGCCTTAAACTCCGGGCTGATGACGTCGTTCTTATCAATAGGGGCAATGGCAAAGGAGATCACCGTGGGGGGCACGTCCAGATCCAGGAAGGTGCCGGACATAGAGTCCTTACCGCCGATGGCGGCGGCACCCAGCTCCAACTGGGCATCCAGCGCGCCCAGCAGGGCAGCGAAAGGCTTGCCCCAACGGGCAGGCTCGTTTTTCAGCTTCTCAAAGAACTCCTGCAAGGTGAGATAGGCCAATTTGTAGTCACAGCCGGCCGCCACCAGCTTGGCCACCGAAGAGAAGATGGCCGCGTGAGCGCCGGTGTAGGGGTCCAGCGACAGATGGTCGGGATTGCAGCCCCACGCGAACACACTGGCAGTGTCGGTGGTCTGACCGGGCAGCATAGGCAGGGTCGCCGCCATAGATTGAGTGGGGGTCAATTGCCGCTTACCACCGTAGGGCATCACCACACTGCCGGCGCCGATGGTGGAGTCAAAGCGCTCCACCAGACCCCGCTTCTCCGCCGTTTTCAGGTCGGAGGCCATCTCCCGCAGAGAGGCGTACAGAGGTTTGCTCAGTACCGCCAGATCCTTCTCGGTGACGGTGATATCCGCGTGCTTGACGGCACCGTTGGTATCCAGGAAAGCGCGGGACAGATCAGCAATGGTCTGCCCCTTCCAGCTCATCACCATGCGGGCCTCCTCGGTGACCTCCGCCACACGATAGGCCTCCAAGTTCTCGGTCTCGGCGAAGGCGATGAACTTGTCCGCATCCTCCGCGGCCACCACCACCGCCATACGCTCCTGAGACTCGGAGATGGCGATCTCGGTGCCGTCCAGGCCGTCGTATTTCTTGCGCACCGCATCCAAGTCGATGCGCAGACCGGGGGCCAATTCACCAATGGCCACCGACACGCCGCCGGCGCCGAAGTCGTTGCACCGCTTGATAAGACGGGTCACCTCGGGATTGCGGAACAGACGCTGGATCTTGCGCTCCTCGGGAGCGTTACCCTTCTGCACCTCAGAGGCCATGGTGGTGAGGGATTTCATATTATGGCTCTTGGAGGAGCCGGTGGCGCCGCCGATACCATCGCGACCGGTACGACCGCCCAGCAGCACCACCACGTCGCCGGCGGCGGGGCGCTCACGGCGCACGTTGTAGGCGGGAGCCGCCGCCACCACGGCGCCGCACTCCAACCGCTTGGCAACGAAGCCCTCGTGGTACAATTCCGCCACGTGACCGGTGGCCAGACCGATCTGGTTACCATAGGAGGAATAGCCCGCCGCCGCCGTCTGACAGATCTTGCGCTGGGGCAGTTTGCCCGCCAAGGTCTCGGCAAAGGTCTTGCGGGGATCACCGGCACCGGTGACGCGCATCGCCTGATGAACGTAGGCGCGACCGGACAGAGGATCGCGGATACAGCCGCCGATACAGGTGGCGGCACCGCCGAAGGGCTCGATCTCGGTGGGGTGGTTGTGGGTCTCGTTCTTAAACATCAAGAGCCAGTCCTGCTCCTCGCCGTTCACCGTGGCGGTGACGTGGATGGAACAGGCGTTGATCTCTTCGGACTCATCCAGTTCGGGGGTAAGACCGCGTTTTTTCAGCACTTTGGTGGCAAGGGTGGCGATGTCCATCAGGGTCTGAGGACGGGCCGCCGCCTTCTCTTCGCCGTACACTTCCACGCGCGCTTCCAGATAGCGCTCATAGGCCTCCTGCACCGCGGGGTCGTGGATGACCACCTTGTCGAAATGGGTGGAGAAGGTGGTGTGACGGCAGTGGTCGGACCAATAGGTATCCACCACGCGGATCTCGGTGATGGTGGGGTCACGGCCCTCTTCGTCACGGAAATAGTTTTGCAGGAACATAAGATCGTCCAGATCCATCGCCAGACCCAAACTGTCCAGCAGCTCCGCCAGCGCCGTCTTGTCCATAGAGATGAAGCCCTCTACGGTAGGTACCGCGCTGGGCAGGGCATACTCCATCGCCAACGTCTCGGGCAACGCCAAAGAGGCCTCGCGGCTCTCCACGGGGTTGATGACGTGCTTCTTGAAGGCCGCCAGCTGGGCCTCGGTCAGCTCGCCGTACAGTGCGAAAACACGGGCAGTACGGATGGTGGGGCGCTCCTGCTGAGAGATGATCTGAATGCACTGGGCGGCAGAATCCGCCCGCTGATCAAACTGACCGGGCAGATACTCCACCGCAAATACGGTGGCTCCCTGCGCTTCCACTTCATCGGATACGTTATCCAGCTGCGGCTCGGCAAACACCGTATTCTTGGCATAAGCAAACAGGTCCTCAGACAGACCCTCTACGTCGTAACGGTTGAACAGACGCACCCGCTCCAAGGTGTCGATGCCCAGCAGCGTGTTGGCCTCGTTCAGCAGGGAACGGGCCTCGTTGTCCAGACCGGCTTTTTTCTCAACATATACACGATAAACCATAGTTTTTAACCTCCGTTGGCTTGCAGAGCCTTGGCTCCGATGTCGTGACGGTAGAATGCATTATCAAAGTGGATCTGCTCCACCAGCTTATAGGATACGGCAATGGCCTCCGACAGACTGTCCGCCAGTGCGGTGGCACCCAGCACACGACCGCCGTTTGTCACCAACACGCCATCCTTGATGGCGGCGCCCGCCACATACACGTTGTTGGCAATGGCGGCGGGGATGGTCAGAGGCAAGCCCTTGTCGTAGGCTTGGGGGTAACCCGCCGAGGCCATAATCACACAGCAGGCGTGCTTGTCACGGAACTTGACTTCGGTGTCCGCCAAGGTGCCGCCCGTGGTGGCCTGCATCACGGTGAGCAAGTCGCTGTCCAGCAGAGGCAGTACCACCTGCGTCTCGGGATCACCGAAGCGGCAGTTGTATTCGATAACCTTGGGGCCGTTGGGGGTAAGCATCAGACCGAAATACAGACAGCCCTTAAAGGGGCGGCCCTGCGCCTTCATAGCGGGGATGGTGGGCAGGAAGATCTCCTGCATACACCGCTGTGCCTCGGCGGGCGTGTAATAGGGGTTGGGAGCGATGGTGCCCATACCGCCGGTATTGAGACCGGCGTCCCCGTCTCCTGCCCGCTTGTGATCCATCGAGGAGATCATCGGCACCACGGTCTCGCCGTCGGTGAAGGACAGCACCGACACCTCGGGGCCGGTGAGGAACTCCTCAATAACGATGTGGTCGCCGCTGGCGCCGAAGGCTTTATCCTGCATCATGGATACCACCGCGGCCTTGGCCTCGTCCAAGGTCTGGGCAATGATAACACCCTTGCCCAGCGCCAGACCGTCCGCCTTGATGACGGTGGGGATGGGGGCGCTGTCCAGATAGGTCAGCGCCGCTTCCATATCGTCAAACACCTCATAGGCGGCGGTGGGGATGCCGTATTTCTTCATCAGGTTCTTGGAGAACACCTTGCTGCCCTCGATGATGGCCGCATTGGCGCGGGGGCCGAAGCAGGGGATCCCCTTCTCCTCCAACGCATCCACACAGCCCAGCACCAGCGGATCGTCCGGCGCCACCACGGCGTAGTCGATGGCGTTATTCACCGCAAAATCCACGATGGCGGGAATATCCTTGGCACCGATATCCACGCAGGTGGCATCCGCCGCCATACCGCCGTTGCCCGGCAGAGCAAAGATCTGCTCCACCGCAGGGTTTTCTTTCAGTTTTTTAATGATGGCGTGTTCACGACCACCGCCACCGACGACAAGAAGTTTCATTTTTGTGTCCTCCAGAAAAGTGAGGAGTGAGGAGTGAGGAGTGAGGAGTTTTTCTCCTCTTCCCGCTTCCAGAGTCCTCTTTGTTTAATTGTCCTCTTTTACCGTTTTCGTAATAGACGAAAGTAGTTTTCTCAACTCTTCGCAATCCGCATAGAGCGATTCGTATTCCGTTGCCGTCAGATAATCACACGAAACCAACAATTCCAACCAATACAACGTTTCTGCACACTCTTTCAGTGCTATGTAATTCTTGTTTAGAAAATCTTTTCGACTAATTGCGTACTGCGCTTCCGCCACATTGGCACCTATGCTGGTTCCGCTACGGAGAAGTTGCTTAGAAAGAACGAATTCTTTTCTCTCTTCACAGAGATACTTATACGCCAAAACGATCCTCTTGGCAAAAACTAGACTTTTGTCTTTGATTCCGTTCTCCAACTCCTCACTCCTAACTCCTAATTCCTAACTCAATCAGTGGTGGAAAAGGCGCATACCGGTGAAGGCCATAACCATACCCTTTTTGTTGCACTCCTCGATCACCAGATCGTCACGAATGGAGCCGCCGGGCTCGGCAATGTAGGTCACACCGGAGGCATAGGCGCGCTTGATGTTATCCGCAAAGGGGAAGAAAGCATCGCTCGCCAGCGCCAGACCCTTAAAGCTACCCAGCCACCGGGCCCGCTCCTCGGCAGTGATGGGGGCGGGCTGCTCGGTGAAGTAGTTCTGCCAAATGCCGTCGGCGCACACGTCCTCTTCGTTGCCGTTGATGTAGCCGTCGATGACGTTGTCCCGCTCGGGGCGACCCATAGTGGGCAGGAAGGGCAGGGCCAGCGCCTTGGGATGCTGACGCATCAACCAGGTGTCCGCCTTGGTGCCTGCCAGACGGGTGCAGTGGATACGGCTCTGCTGACCGGCACCCACACCGATAGCCTGACCGTCCACCGCGTAGCACACGGAGTTGGACTGGGTGTATTTTAAAGTAATGAGCGCCACGATTAGGTCCCGCTTGGCGGAATCGGGCAACTCTTTATTGTCGGTCACAATGTTCGTGAGCAAATGCTCGCCGATCTTAAACTCGTTGCGACCCTGCTCAAAGGTGATGCCGTACACGTCCTTCTGCTCGATGGGCGCGGGGACATAGTTGGGATCGATCTCCACGATGTTGTAGTTGCCCTTGCGCTTACCTTTGAGCACTTCCAGCGCCTCGGGCTCATAACCGGGGGCAATGATGCCGTCGGACACCTCACGGGCAATCAGCTTGGCGGTGGTCAGGTCGCACACGTCGGACAGGGCCACCCAGTCACCGAAGGAGCACAGACGATCGGTGCCGCGGGCGCGCACGTAGGCGCAGGCCAGCGGGGACTCGTCCAGACCTTCGATATCCTCCACGAAGCAAGCCTTTTTAAGCGCGTCGCTCAGGGGCAGGCCCACGGCAGCGGAGGTGGGGCTCACGTGCTTAAAGGAGGTGGCGGCGGGCAGACCCAGCGCCTCTTTGAGCTCCTTCACCAACTGCCAAGCGTTGAAAGCATCCAAGAAATTAATGTAACCGGGACGACCGTTGAGTACGGTGATGGGCAGGTCGGCGTCGTTCTTCATAAATATGCGAGACGGCTTCTGGTTAGGGTTACAGCCGTATTTCAGTTCGAACTCTTTCATTTGTCAGCACCTCACACATTCTTGTTGACGATACGGGTCTCGGCCTCGCCGGTGGCGAGATCGATATAGCGGACGAACAGGGACACCTTGTTGTCCTCGTTCAGGTTTTGCCAGATCAGGTCGGTTAGGGCATCAATATCCACATCGGGCAATTCCAGCGTCTTGGGCTCCCCCTCAAAGGAGGGCAGCGGGTCGCCGTCGCAGTTATAGGTGTGGATAAACTTCGCCTTGCCGGCGATGGGGTTGGAGTACGCATAAGTGAACCGCTCGCAGGAAGAATCGTCTCCCTCGGCGGATTTCAGAATGGACATGGCGTAGTTCATCTCACCGTTCTCGTGGTGGATGATACCGGAAATGCGAGGGGTGAAATTGGGCTTGTCATCCTCGAACTCACGAGTGCGCAACGCCTGCTCAAAGGTCATCTGCTTGTCCATCAGCTCGTAGATGGTGTCGGTCTGGTCACCGTTGGTCACAATGGTCTTGTTGCCCAGCACACGGACGGGATAGTAGATGATGAGATGAGGATCCACCATCTTGGACTCATCAAAGGCCTTGGTGCGCATAGCCTCGCCCTCCGCCACGAACACGCGGTTGCGGCTGTTGACGCTGCGTCCCATAATGAAATAAGCGGTGACCGCCTTTTTGCTGTCGGCGGACTTGCCGATAATAATGCCGCGGCCGTGATAGGCCAAGGAGTTCAGTTCCTCTCTGATGGTAGAAATCTTCATTTTCTTTCCCTCGCTTTTTATGTAATCGATATTATTCTTCGCAGGTCAGCTTCCCACTGACCAATTCCACGGCACGGGGCAGAATGATCCATTCCGCCTGCTCCATCACCCGCCGCTGTAAGACCTCGGGGGTATCCCCCTCCTCGATCTCCACCGCTTTTTGCAGGATGATCTCGCCGCCGTCGGGGATCTCGTTGACATAGTGCACCGTGGCGCCCGTCACCTTGACCCCCTTGTCCAGCGCCGCCTGATGCACCCGCAACCCATAGAAGCCCTCCCCGCAGAAAGAAGGGATGAGAGAGGGGTGCACGTTCAGGATCCGTTTTTCGTAGGTATCGGTGAATCGCTGGCTGAGAATCGCCATAAAGCCGGCCAGCACGATCAGGTCGATCTGGCAGGCCGCCAGCTGCGCCAGAATCGCCTCTTCAAAGGCTTCCTGGTCGCCGCCGCATTCCTTCTTGGTGATGACCACCGAAGGAATGCCCGCTTTGGCAGCCCGCTCCAACGCGTAGGCGTCCGCCTTGTTGGAGATGACCAGCACGATCTCGCCGCTCTGAATCTCGCCGCGATCTTGGGCATCAATGAGCGCCTGCAAATTGGTGCCGCCGCCGGAAACCAGCACGGCAATCTTCGCCTTACTCATTCCAGAATCACCTTTTCTTCGCCGGCGATGATCTCGCCGATGACGTAGGCGTCGTCGCCGTTCTCACGCAGGATGGACAGGGCGGTCTCTACCTGGTCGGCAGGCACCACCACGCTCATACCCACGCCCATATTATAGGTGTTGAACATATCCCGCTCCGGCACGTTGCCCCATTTGGCGATCAGATCGAAGATGGGCAGCACCTTCACCGCCGCCTTGTCCACCTTGGCGCACAGGCCGTCGGGGATGGAGCGCGGGATATTCTCATAGAAGCCGCCGCCGGTGATGTGAGAGATGCCCTTCACGTCCACCTTTTCCAGCAGCGCCAGAATGGACTTCACATAAATGCGGGTAGGCACCAACAGGGCCTCGGCAATGGTCTTGCCGTCCAGCTCCTCGCGGGGCACATACAACTCAGGGTTATTGTTATCAATATCAAAAGCCTTGCGACACAGAGAGAAACCATTGGAGTGAATACCGGTGGAGGGCAGAGCGATCACCACGTCGCCCACCGCCATACGGGTGTTGTCGATGATCTTCTTCTTATCCACAATACCCACCGCAAAGCCGGCCAGATCGTAGTCCTCCAAGGGCATCAGACCGGGGTGCTCGGCGGTCTCACCGCCGATGAGGGCGGCGCCGGACTGGACACAGCCCTCCGCCACGCCGCCCACGATGGCGGCGATCTTCTCAGGATAGTTCTTGCCGCAGGCGATATAGTCCAGGAAAAACAGGGGACGGGCACCGCAGCAGATAATGTCGTTGACGCACATCGCCACCGCATCGATGCCGATGGTATCGTGCTTATCCATCAGAATGGCCAGTTTCACCTTGGTGCCGCAGCCGTCGGTACCGGAAACCAGCACCGGCTCCTCCATTCCGGCCAGAGGCAGGCCGAAGCAACCGCCGAAGCCGCCCACGTCATCCAGACACCCTTCGTTCTTGGTTCGATTAATGTGAGCCTTCATCAGCTCCACCGCTTTGTAACCGGCGGTGATATCTACGCCGGCCGCGGCATAGCTGGCAGACTGAGAGTTTTTGTGATCCATAATTCTTATTCCTTTCCGTTCCAACAATAGGTGCAGAGCTTACAGGGATCGATACCAATGGCCTCCAACACGCCTTCCAGCGACTGGAACTCCAAGGAGGAGAAGCCAAACTTGTCGCTGATGGAGCGGCGCAGCGCACGACCACGCTCGGTGGTGCCGTCGCTGTATTCTTCCAGATAGCGGAAGCCCTCTTCCCCCTCCAGCTCTACGATAACGCGGCGAGCCAGCAGCTCCATATCGCTGTTGGCACGGGAGAAATTCAGATACTTGCAACTGTACATAATAGGCGGACAGCCGGAGCGCATGTGCACGCTCTTGGCGCCGTTTTCATACAGAAACTCTACGGTTTCTTTGAGCTGAGTACCGCGGACGATGGAATCGTCCACAAACAGCAGGTTCTTGTCCTCAATGAACTCCCGAATGGGGATCTGCTTCATCTTGGCCACCTTTTCCCGTTCCACCTGACTGCGGGGAGTGAAGCTCCGCGCCCACGTGGGAGTGTACTTGATGTACGGACGGGCAAAGGGGGCGTGGCTCTCGTTGGCGTAGCCGATAGCCAGAGGGGTGCCGGAATCCGGCAGACCGCTGACGTAATCCACCCCCGCATCGGCACCCACGGCGGCATCGTTAGCCGCCAAAATGGCGCCGTCCCGATTGCGCATATATTCCACATTGACCCCCTCGTAGGTGGAGGCCGGATAACCGTAATAGGTCCAGAGGAAGGCGCACATCTTCATCTTCTCACCGGGAGGGGCCAACCGAGTGATGCCCTCGGGAGAGAGCTCCACGATCTCGCCGGGACCCAACTCGCGGGTCACCGTATAGCCCAGTTTCTCACAGGCGAAGGACTCGAAGGAGGCACAATAGTCCCCCTCTCTCTCGCCGATCTCCACCGGCGTGCGTCCCAGCAGGTCGCGGGCGGCGATAAGGTTGCCGCCCTCTTTGAGAATCAGGATAGAGGCAGAGCCCTCAATGCACTGCTGGGCAAACCGAATGCCTTCGGCAAAGCTGTCCCGCTGGCTGATAAGCGCCGCGATCAACTCCAAGGAATTGACACGACCGCCGGTCATAGCGGAGTAGTAGCCGCCGCCGTCGGTGAAATACTGCTCGATCAGCGTCTTGGCGTTATTGATGACTCCCACCATACAGATGGCATACACGCCCAGCTTGGAGCGAATGAGCAGGGGCTGAGGGTCGGCATCACTGATACAGCCGATGGCCGAGGTGCCCTTCATCTCCTCAAAAACATGCTCAAACTTGGTGCGGAAGGGGGAGTTTTGAATATTATGGATTTCTCTCTGCAAACCCAACTCCTTATCGTAGGACGCCATACCGCCTCGGTAGGTGCCCAGATGGGAGTGGTAGTCGGTGCCGAAGAATACGTCGGCAATGGCATCCTGCTTGCAGATTGCGCCGAAAAAGCCGCCCATGGAAGCTCTCCTCTCAGGTGAAATAACGTTTGCGGACTACCTCTCTCTCGCCTCCCTTTGTCAAGGAGAGCAAGTCGCGGGGTCGAAATGATTACAAAAGATTACGCGAAGAACAGACCGTTCAGGGTCATGGGGTCGATGTACTCGCCGTTCTTGTATACACGCATATTGCCGGAGGCGATCTCGTCGATGAGCATCACGCGACCCTCGGGGTCGTAACCGAACTCAAACTTGATGTCGTACAGGTCCATACCCTTGGCCTTCAGGTCGTCCGCCACGATCTTGGTGATCTTCTGGGTCATATCTTTCAGATCATCGTACTGTTGAGCGGTCATCACGCCCAGATCCACCAGACCGTCCTTGGTGACCAGCGGATCGCCCTTCTCGTCGTTCTTGAAGGTGGTCTCTACGTAAGCAGGCAGATCCTGACCCTCGGTGCAATAATCGGAATAACGGCGATAGAAGGAACCCACCGCCTTGTAACGGCAGATAACCTCCAAACCCTTGCCGAACACCTTAGCAGGCAGCACTTCCATAGTGGTGTCCTCCAGGTTAGCGCTGACATAGTGGGTCAGGATGCCGGCGGCATTGATCTTCTCAAAGAAATAGATGGACATACGCAGGTTCACATCACCTACGCCCTCGATGGTGAGACCCACAGAGTTCTCACCGGGATCAAATACGCCGTCCTTGCCGGTGCAGTCATCCTTAAACAGCAGCAGGCAGTTGCCGTTGTCCAGTTTGTATACGTTCTTGGTTTTACCGGTGTAGATCAGTTCCTTGCTCATAATAAATCGCTCCTTTAAAAATATGAAAATGAATTTACCTAACAAGAGTTACAGTTGCTCCATTACGCGCGCATCCTTTTCCAGGACCAGCGCCGCGTCGGAAGCGCGTTTAGCATCCAAGCGGGCCGCCAGATCGCCGTCCTCTACCGCCAATATCTGCGCCGCCAGCAGAGCGGCGTTGCCGCCTCCGTTAATGGCCACCGTAGCCACAGGGATGCCGGTGGGCATCATCACGGTGGACAGCAGGGCATCCATACCGTCCAACACCGAGGACTTGCAGGGAATGCCGATGACCGGCAGGGTGGTGTTGGCGGCAATGGCTCCCGCCAAGTGGGCCGCCATACCCGCCGCCGCGATCAGCACGCCAAAGCCGTTCTGACGGGCACCCGCAGCAAAATCCTTAGCCTGCTCAGGGGTGCGGTGGGCGGAATAGATGTGGACCTCAAAGGGGATATCCAACGCCTTCAAGGTGTCGGTAGCCTTTTTGATAATGGGCAGATCGCTGTCGCTACCCATGATAATTCCTACTTTTTTCACAGAAAACACCTCCGGAAAATAGAAAAGGGCACAGAAAACTCGGGTGAGTTTACTGTGCCCAGACGGTCGGCTGAAATGGGGCGTACGCCCCGCATTTTTCGGTCCTCTGCGGTGCTCCGCAAATACTCCGTCAGTCGCGAAAAATGCCGTTCAATTGACAGTCAAATTATACCATGTCAAAGCCCATGGTGTCAAGGCACAGATAGGGATTTCTACGGAATCGAGCCGCCATTATTTAATGGAAACGCTCTTCTCCTTCTGAATAACGTCGTGAGCGCCGCCCTCCACGATACTGGTGGCGGACACCAGCGTCAGAGTGGCCTTCTCCTGCAACTCAGGGATGGTCAGCGCACCGCAGTTGCACATGGTGGAGCGCACCTTGGACAGGGACAGAGCCACATTGTCTTTCAGACTGCCGGCATAGGGCACATAGGAGTCCACGCCTTCCTCAAAGGACAGCTTCTTGTCGCCGCCCAGATCGTAACGCATCCAGTTGCGGGCGCGGCTGGAGCCCTCGCCCCAATACTCCTTGTAATAGGTGCCGCCGATATTCACCTTGTTGGTGGGAGACTCGTCGAAGCGGGCGAAGTAGCGGCCCAGCATCACGAAATCGGCACCCATGGCCAGCGCCAGCGTGATGTGGTGATCGTACACAATACCGCCGTCAGAGCCAACGGGCACGTAAATGCCGGTCTCCTCGTAGTAACGGTCGCGCTCGGCACACACCTCGATGAGCGCGGTGGCCTGACCGCGGCCGATGCCCTTGGTCTCGCGGGTGATGCAGATGGAGCCGCCGCCGATGCCCACCTTGACAAAGTCGGCACCCGCCTCCGCCAGAAAACGGAAACCGGCAGCATCCACCACATTGCCGGCGCCCACCTTCACGGTGTCGCCGTAGCGCTCGCGGATCCAGTCGATGGTGAGCTTCTGCCACTCGGAGAAGCCCTCGGAAGAGTCGATGCACAGCACGTCGGCACCCGCCTCTACCAGCGCGGGGACGCGCTCGGCATAGTCGCGGGTGTTGATGCCGGCGCCCACCACGTAACGCTTATCCGCATCCAGCAGCTCGTTGGGATTCTTCTTGTGCATATCGTAGTCCTTGCGGAACACGAAATACAGCAGACGACCCTCGCTGTCCACGATGGGCAGGGAGTTGAGCTTGTGATCCCAGATGATGTCGTTGGCTTCTTTCAGGGTGGTGCCTTCGGGGGCGGTGATCAGCTTATCCAGAGGAGTCATAAACTCGGACACCTTGGTGGCAGGATCCATACGGGTGACACGATAGTCGCGGCCGGTGACGATACCCATCAGCTTGCCCGCGGCGGTGCCGTCCTCGGTGATGGCCACGGTGGAGTGGCCGGTCTGCTCTTTCAGTGCCACCACGTCGGCCATAGTGGCCTCAGGGGACAGGTTGCTGTCGCTCTTCACAAAGCCGGCCTTGTAATCCTTGGCACGCTTGACCATAGCCGCCTCGTCCTCCACCGTCTGAGAGCCGTAGATGAAAGCCACGCCGCCCTCAGTCGCCAGCGCTACCGCCAAGCGGTCACCGGACACCGACTGCATGATCGCAGACACCATGGGGATGTTCATCTCAATGGCGGGCTTTTCGCCCTTCTTGAACTTGGTCAGGGGGGTCTTTAACGACACATTGGCAGGGATGTGGGTGTGATCGGAGTACCCGGGAATCAGCAGGTACTCGTTAAAAGTATGGGAGGGCTCGTTAATAATTTTAGCCATGTTTATCATCCTTTCTCTCAATTGGCTTTGGTTTCACAGTAGATGCATCGGTACACCTTGTTCACACGGTCGGTGAGACGGACCACGTGGTCCAGCTCCTGCTCGCAGGTGGTGATGCAACGGGGATTCTTACACTTGATAACATTGATCAGTTGCTCCGGCATATCGATGGAACGCTTTTCCACCAGTTGACCGTCCCGAATAATGTTGACGGTGGCACCGGGATCCACATACCCGATCACATCAAAATTGACCGGAATAGCGGCGTCGATCTTAATGATGTCCTTGCGCCCCATTTTTTTGCTGCCTACGTTGCGGATGAGCGCCACCGAACAGTCGATAGTGTCCAGTCCCAACAGTTCGTACAATTTCATGCCGCCGCCGGCGGTGATGTGGTCGATCACCACACCGTTCTGAATGGAGTCTATGTTCATACGCTCGCCTCCTTCAGCAATTTGAGGATCAGGGCCATTCGCATATATTTACCATTGAGCACCTGCTTGAAATAACAGGCACGGGGATCCTTGTCCACTGCTACCGCAATCTCGTTCACACGGGGCAGCGGGTGCAGGATGCACAGATCCGACTTGGCGCTCTCCAACTTCTTCGGTTCCAGAATATAACTGTCTTTGAGCCGCAGATAATCCTCTTCGTTGAAGAATCGCTCCCGCTGAACACGGGTCATATACAGTATATCCAGCTGAGGCATCGCCTCCTCCAGACTATTGGTCTGGATATAAGGAATGTTGTTCTTTTGCAGGATGTCCTTCTTTACATAACTGGGCAATTTCAGTTCGTCGGGGGAGATCAGCACGATCTTGATGCCCGTGTAACGGGACAAGGCGTTGATGAGCGAGTGGACGGTGCGTCCAAACTTCAGGTCACCGCAGAATCCCACCGTCAGATCGTTCAGCCGTCCCTTTTCACGATAAATCGTGAGAAGATCCGCCAGAGTCTGGGTAGGATGGCAGTGTCCGCCGTCACCGGCGTTGATCACCGGAATGGTGGCGTTGTTGGCGGCCACCAGCGCCGCGCCCTCCTTGGGATGGCGCATGGCGATAATATCCGCGTAACAACTGATGACCTTAGCGGTATCCGCCAGACTCTCACCCTTGGAGGCGGAGGAACTGGAGGCCTCGGAGAATCCGATCACATTGCCGCCCAATTCATACATCCCCGCCTCAAAGCTCAGACGGGTACGGGTGGAAGGCTCAAAGAACAGGGTCGCCAGTTTCTTGCCGCGGCACCGGTCGGCATACGCCTCCGGATGCTCAATCATATCGCAGGCGGGGGCGATGAGCTGGTCCAGCTCTTCCACCGTAAAGTCCAAAATATCAATCAAACTTCTCATACCGCCGCTCCGTTCACCGCCAGGTAATTCTTAATGCGGGTCACGTTTTCTTCATTGGCGGGATCCTCTTCCAGATACTCGATGATGTCATACACATCCACGATGGAGTAGACGGGGAAGCCAAACTGCTCCTCGATCTCCTGCATGGCGCCCTTGTCGGTCTGCCCTTTCTCCTTGCGATCCACCATAATGAAGGTGGCGGCTACCTTGGTGCCTTCCAGATGACTCAGGATCTCCATGGACTCGCGGATGGCGGTGCCGGCGGTGATCACGTCCTCAATGATAACGATCTCCTCACCGGGCTGGGGTATGTAACCCACGAACACGCCGCCCTCACCGTGATCCTTGACCTCTTTCCGGTTAAAGAAGAAGGGAACGTTCAGATCGTTCTTAGACAGCGCCACCGCGGCAGACACCGACAGAGAGATGCCCTTGTACGCAGGACCGTACAGCACCGTGCGCTTGTTGCCCACCTTCTCCAAATAGGCCTTGGCATAGAACTCGCCCAAACGGGCAATGTCATCACCGGTCTTGATCATACCGGCATTGATGAAATAGGGGATCTTACGACCGCTCTTGGCGGTGAAGTCACCGAATTTCAGCACCCCTGCCCCTTGCAGGAACTGGATAAACTCTCTTTTGTAGGCTTCCATTGTCTTCTCCTCCGTTCAACAGTCGTTATCCGTCGCAGAACTCAGCGACACAGCGGTCATAGGCAGCCACCGGATCGGCGGCGGCGGTGATGGGACGACCCCCCCCGATATAGCCGGAGCCGATGCGCTTCGCCTCGGCAGGGGTCTTCACTCGCTTCTGGTCACCGATATCGCCGTCGGCAAACCGCACACCGGGGGTGATGGTCAGGAAATCGGCACCGCAGGTGTCGTGCACCTTGCCCGCCTCCAAAGGAGAGCAGACCACGCCGTCCAGACCCGCCTTTTTGGCGTTGGCGGCATAGTGCATCACCACCTGATCGATGGGCTCCTTGATGAGCAGGTCCTGCTCCATGGCCTCCTGATCGGTGGAGGTGAGCTGGGTCACCGCGATGAGCAGAGGGCGGGTGCCGTCGGGACGGGTCAGCCCCTCAATGGCCGCCTCCATCATCCGCACGGTGCCGCCGGCATGCAGGTTGGTAATGTCCACATCCAGATTGGACAGCACGCTCATCGCCTTCTTCACCGTGTTGGGAATGTCGTGCAGTTTCAGGTCCAAGAAAATCTTATGGCCGCGGCGCCTGATCTCGCGGACAATCTGGGGACCCTCGGCATAGAACAGCTCCATACCGATCTTCACAAAGGGCTTACGCCCCGTGAACTTATCCAAGAAGCCGAACACCTGCTCGGCGGTGGCGAAATCGCACGCCACGATGACATCCTTACCCATTACTTTGCTCCTCCTATCACACTATTCAGATCCGCAATGCCGTAGCGGTCCATCACCTCAGGCAGATCGCGGATAATCTTCGGACATACGTAGGGATCCACCAGATTGGCGGCTCCCACCTCTACGGCGGTGGCACCCGCCAGCATCAATTCCACCACATCCTCGGCGGTGGACACACCGCCCATACCGATGATGGGGATGTTGACCGCATTCGCCACCTGATACACCATCCGCACCGCCACGGGGAAGATGGCGGGACCGGAGAAGCCACCCATCTTATTGGCGATCACCGGCTTCTTGGTGCGCAGGTCGATGCGCATACCCAAGAGGGTGTTGATCAGGCTGATGCCGTCGGCGCCGGCGGCCTCACAGGCCTTGGCGATGGCGACGATATCGGTCACGTTGGGGGACAGCTTGACGATCACCGGCTTGGTGGTGACCTTCTTGACTGCCTCGGTGACCGCGGCGGCCGCCGACGGGTCGGTACCAAAGCTCATACCGCCGCCGTGAACATTGGGGCAACTGACGTTGACCTCCAACCAGCCTACCTGCTCTTCCTTGTCCAGCCGCTCGCAGGTATAGGCGTAATCTTCAATGGAAAAGCCGGATACGTTGGCCATCACCGGCTTGTGGAAACATTCTTTCAGTTTGGGCAGTTCTTCGGCGATCACCTTGTCCACGCCGGGATTCTGCAAACCCACGGCGTTGATCATACCGGCGGTGCACTCCGCGATACGGGGGGTGGGATTGCCGAAGCGAGGGTCCTTAGTGGTACCCTTAAAAGAAAAGGTGCCCAGACAGTTGATGTCGTACAATTCGGCAAACTCATAGCCGAAGCCGAAGGTGCCGGAGGCGGGGATCAGCGGATTGTCCAGCTCAATGCCGCACAGATTCACATTCAAGCGTCCCATACAATCTCCTCCTTTTCCAGCACGGGTCCGTCTTTGCAGATGCGCTTATAGCCGCCGGTGATGATCTTGCAGGAACAGCCCATACAGGCGCCGAAGCCGCAACCCATCCGCTCCTCAAAGCTGAACTGACCCGAGGTGGCGGTGGCGCCGTACAGCGCTTTGAGCATAGGCTCGGGACCGCAAGTGTAGAAATAACTGTATGTAGCAGGCAGGGCGTTGGTGACGAAGCCTTTGACTCCGTAACTGCCGTCCACGGTGGTCACCGTCACGTCACAGCCCAGTGCCTTGAACTCCTCTTCACAGAACACCTCGTCTTTGGTATTGAAGCCCAACACCACCGACACCGCCTTGCCCTGCTGACGGAGCAGACGGGCCAGCATATACAGCGGGGGCACGCCTACGCCGCCGCCCACCAGCAGAGGGTGGTCCCCTGCCTTTTGCAGATCATAGCCGTTGCCCAGACCGGTCAGCACGTCCAAGGCCTGACCGGCGGTCATCCCCGCCATCTGACGGGTGCCCTTGCCCACCACCTTATAGATGAGGGTCAGCACCCCCTCGGTGCAGTCACACACCGAGATGGGGCGGCGAAGATACAGCCCGTCCAGCAGGATGTTCACAAATTGACCGGTGGCAATGCCGTCGGTGTCCCCCGTCAGCACCATCCGATAGACGGTGGCGGTGAGGGGGGTGTTTTCGGTGATGGTGAAGATGCTCTGTTTCATAGTTGACTCCTTATTTCGCGTCGATGGTGGACACTTTGTTGGTGATCTCCTCCAACACATCCAGCACGATGCGTACGGTGTCCAGATTCGAGAACAGGGTCACACCGTTCTCCACCGCGCAACGGCGGATCAGCACACCGTCCTCGTAGTGGACGCCGGACATAATGGCGCGGGTGTTAATGATATAGCTGACATAACCGGCCCGCAGAGAATCAAAGATCTCCTCGCTGCCTTCCAGCAGCTTTTTCAGCACGCGGGTGCGGATGCCGTTCTCTTTGAGGAAGTTGGCGGTACCCACGGTGGCCTCGATATTGAAACCCATATCGTAGAAGCGGCGTACCAGCGGCAGCGCCTCCTCCTTGTCTTCGTCCGCCAAGGTCACAATGACGGTGCCGTAGTTCTGCAACGAGATGCCGCCGGCAATGAGCGCCTTCTGCATGGCGCGAGACAGCTTGTCGTCGTAGCCGATGGCTTCACCGGTGGACTTCATCTCAGGGGACAGATAGGCATCCAGACCCTTGATCTTGTTGAAGGAGAACACCGGCACCTTGACATAGTAGCGGCTCTTCTCCTCGGGATACAGGCAGAAGATGCCCTGCTCTTTGAGGGTCTTGCCCAAAATCACCTCGGTGGCGATGTCTGCCAGACTGTAACCGGTGGCCTTGGACAGGAAGGGAACGGTACGGGAGGAACGAGGATTGACCTCGATGATGTAGACGTTGTCGTCCTTATCCACGATGAACTGGATGTTGAACAGACCGACGATGCCGATGCCCAAACCCAGTTTCTTGGTATACTGCAGGATGGTGCCCTTGACCTTGTCGGACACAGAGAAGGTGGGATACACCGAGATGGAGTCGCCGGAGTGAACGCCGGTGCGCTCCACCAGTTCCATAATGCCGGGCACGAACACATCGTGTCCGTCACAGATGGCGTCTACCTCCACCTCTTTACCCACGATGTACTTGTCTACCAGCACGGGCTTGTCCTCGTCGATCTCCACGGCGGTCTTCAAATACTGGCGCAGATCCTCGTCCTTGGCCACGATCTGCATGGCGCGACCGCCCAACACGAAGGAGGGGCGCACCAGCACGGGATAACCGATCTCGTTAGCCGCCTTGATGCCGTCCTCGATCTTAGTGACGGCACGTCCCTTGGGCTGGGGAATGTTCAGCTCCCGCAGGATCTTCTCAAAGCTGTCACGGTTCTCCGCCCGCTCGATGGCGGCGCAGTCGGTGCCGATGATCTTCACGCCCCGATCCATCAGCGGCTGCGCCAGATTGATGGCGGTTTGACCGCCCAAAGAGGCGATAACGCCCTCGGGCTGTTCGTAATCGATGATGGCCATCACGTCTTCGGGAGTGAGAGGCTCAAAATACAGCTTGTCCGCGGTGGTGTAGTCGGTGGACACCGTCTCGGGGTTGTTGTTGATGATGATCGCCTCGTAGCCGGACTTCTTAATGGTCTGCACCGCGTGAACGGTGGAATAGTCAAACTCCACGCCCTGTCCGATACGGATAGGACCGGCGCCCAGCACCACGATCTTCTTCTTGTCGGTCAGGCGGGAGGCCTGCTCACCGGTGTAGGAGGAGTAGAGGTAAGCGATATACGCGCCGGTGTGCAGGGTGTCCACCATCTTGAAGATGGGGACAATGCCGGAGGCCTTGCGCATGGCGTAGACCTCGGTCTCCTTGATGCCCCACAGCTTGGCGATATACGGATCGCCGAAGCCCATCACCTTAGCGGCGCGAAGGGTGTCCTCGTCCCGATTCACTTTCAGGCGATTCTCCATATCCACGATGCGTTTCAGGCTTTGGAGAAAAATGTCGGTGACCTTGGTCAGCTCGTGGAGCTCATCCAGACCCATACCCAGACGAATCAGTTGCGTCCAGGCGAAGATGTTATCGTCCTTGCTCTCGGCGATGTATTCCACCAGCTCCTCTTTGCTCATTCCGTCGAACTTGGGCATATGGAAGTGGCACACGCCCGTCTCCAAAGAGCGGACGGATTTGAGGAAGCACTCGTCCAGAGTGGAACCAATGCCCATCACCTCACCCGTGGCCTTCATCTGAGTGCCCAGGGTGTTGGGGGCGGAGGTGAACTTGTCAAAGGGGAAGCGAGGGAACTTGGCCACGATGTAATCCAGTCGAGGCTCGATGGCGGCGGTGCCGCCCGCCACGGGGATCTCATCCAGCGTCATGCCCACCGCGATCTTAGCGGTAACGCGGGCAATAGGGTAACCGCTGGCCTTGGAGGCCAAGGCGGAGGAACGGGACACGCGGGGGTTTACCTCGATGAGGTAATACTCGCTGGTCTCGGGGTTCAGCGCGAATTGCACGTTGCAGCCGCCGGAGATCTTCAACTCGCGAATGATCTTGATGGCGGAATCGTTGAGCATTTTCAGATCCTTGTCGTTCAAGGACAGGATGGGCGCCACCACCACCGAGTCGCCGGTATGGACGCCCACAGGATCCACGTTCTCCATGCCGCAGATAGTGATGGCATTGTCGGCAGAATCCCGCATCACCTCGAACTCGATCTCCTTGTACCCCTTGACGCTCTTCTCAATGAGCACCTGATGGACGGGAGAGAGCTTGAAGGCGTTTTTGCCGATTTCCAGCAGTTCCTGCTCGTTGTAGGCAAAGCCGCCGCCGGTGCCGCCCAAGGTAAAGGCGGGACGCAGCACCACGGGATAGCCGATGCGAGCCGCCGCCGCCTTGGCCTCGTCCAGATCGTAGGTGATCTCAGAGGGAATGACCGGCTCACCGATGGACTCGCACATCTCCTTGAACATCTCTCGGTCCTCGGCCCGCTCGATGGACTCACTGGTAGTGCCCAGCAGTTCCACGCCGCACTCTTTCAGAATGCCTTTCTTCTCCAACTGCATCGCCAGATTCAGGCCGGTCTGTCCGCCGATACCGGGGACGATGGCGTCGGGGCGCTCATAGCGGAGGATCTTGGCCACATATTCCAGCGTCAGGGGCTCCATATATACCTTGTCCGCAATGGTGGTGTCCGTCATAATGGTGGCAGGGTTAGAGTTGCACAGCACCACCTCATAGCCCTCCTCACGGAGCGCCAGACAGGCCTGAGTGCCTGCATAGTCAAACTCGGCGGCCTGACCGATGACGATGGGGCCGGAGCCGATGATGAGAATCTTCTTGATGTCGGTACGCTTTGCCATATTAGTTCTCCTCCTGTTGGTTGAGTTTGTATACTACTTCTCCATCGGCTACGGTCAGCACACAACGACCGCTGAGGGTGTCCCCCGCATACGGGGTAGCTCTGCCGAGGGTCAGGAATTCGTCGGGGTCTACGGTATAGGTCTCGTCCAGTCGCCACAAGGTGAAGCTATTGCCCGCCTCGATGCCGAATCGCTTGCGAGGTGTCTCGGTGAGGGCGCGTATGACGGTTTCCAGCGGCACGAGGCCGGTTTTGACCAGGTGAGTGTACAGCGCGGGGAAGGCCGTTTCCAGCCCCACCACACCAAAGGCGCTGTGTTCCAGTCCCTTGGCTTTCTCCTCCGCCGAGTGGGGAGCGTGGTCGGTGGCGATGCAGTCGATGGTGCCGTCCAGCAGCCCCTCCACCAGCGCCTCCCGATCCGCCGCACTGCGCAGAGGCGGATTCATCTTGAACCGACCGTCCTCTTGCAGGTAGCGGTCGTCCATCGTCAGGTAATGGGGGGCGGTCTCACAGGTCACGTCCACGCCCCGTTTCTTCGCTTCGCGGATGAGCGCCACCGACTCCTTGCAGGAGATGTGGCACACGTGGTAGGCACAGCCGGTCTCCTCCGCCAGCCGTAGGTCGCGGGCGATGGGGCCCCACTCGCTCTCGGAGCAGATGCCTCGATGCCCGTGGGCCGCCGCGTAGGCGCCGTCGTGAATATACCCGCCCCGAAGCAGGCTGTTATCCTCACAGTGGGCTACAATTAGTTTGCCCAGATTTTTGGCTTCTTCCATGGCCTGCCGCATCAAACTTTCACTCTGCACGCCCCGTCCGTCATCCGAAAAGGCAATACAGTCCGCCGCCATTCCCGCCAGATCCGCCAGCCGCTCTCCTTGTTGCTCCACCGTGATGGAACCATAGGGGTGGATCCGCACTCCGCTAGGGGGGATCAGCGCCCGCTGCTCCCGCAGATGAGCAACGCTGTCCGGCACCGGTCGCAGATTCGGCATGGTGCACACGTCCGTATAGCCGCCCCGCGCCGCCGCGCGAGCACCCGTCACCATGGTCTCTTTATAAGAAAATCCCGGCTCGCGAAAATGCACATGCACATCGCAAAAGCCGGGAAAAACAGCATAAGACGCCGGTGCGGGACACAGGGTCACCAAACCGGTGGCATAAGAAAGGACAGAGGTATCCACCAATACGCCGCGGACGTTATTTTCCATCTCACGCACGGTCATAGCAACTCCTCCTCTCCCACGTTTACTCTTTCAAAGTATTATAACATAATAACACTGTTTCTGTCAACGAAAAAGGGGTATTCCGAAACGCAAAAAATCCCCCTGTTTTCGGCGGATTTATCGTGCAAAATGTAGAGAAAAGCCGGCGAAAACGCCCACAGCCGCTCCCCCGATAACGGAGAAGCGGCTGTCCGGCGTTTTTATTCTTTTATCCACGTGCCGGGGAGCAGGGTCAATACCAGAGGATAAATCTCCAAACGACCCAACAGCATCGCCACGGACAGAATCACCTTCGATCCGTCGGAATAGGCGCCGAAGCCGCCCATGGGACCCACATCACCCAAGCCGGGACCTACGTTGTTCAGACAGGTGATGGTGGCGGTCAGATTGGTTTCCAGAGAAAAAGGCTCAAAGGAAAGCAGGAAGAACACAATGCCGATCAGTGCCATATACAAGATGAAATAGGCGGCGGTAGAATGCACAGTCTCCTCCTCCACTCGCTTACCCTCCAAACGCACCACACCCACCGAACGAGGGTGCACCAAACGTTTAAGTTCCCGTGCCACCGTCTTGCCCAGCAGCATTACGCGGGAAACTTTAAGTCCGCCGGCAGTGGAACCCGCACAACCGCCCACAAACAGCAGAAGGAAGATCACGCCGCGAGACAAGCCGGGCCACAGGTTGAAATCTACCGTGGCAAAGCCGGTGGTGGTCACCACGGAGGACACCTGAAAGGCCGCATGGCGCACCGTCTCACCGAAGCCGTTATACAGAGGCAACGTGTCGACGGTGATAATGCCGGTACACACCGCGAAAATGCCCAGATACACCCATAGTTCCCGATTGGTGACCGCAGGACGCACACTGCGGATGAGCAGCAAATAGAACAAGTTAAAGTTCACGCCAAACAGCAGCATAAAAGCAGTGATGATCCACTGGATGGCCGGCGAATAGCCGCCTACACCGTCAAGCTGCATACCGAATCCGCCGGTGCCGGCGGTGCCGAAGGCGTGGATAAAGCTGTCAAACAGCGGCATCCCCGCGATCCATAAACACAGAATCTCCACCACGGTCAGGCCGAGGTAAATGAGGTACAGTATCTTGGCCGTGTCTTTGAGACGCGGCACCAATTTGCCCACAATGGGGCCGGGCACCTCAGCCCGCATCACGTGGATGGTGCGACCGGTGCCGGTGGGAATGAGGGCCATCATCAGCACCAGCACCCCCATACCGCCGATCCAGTGGGTAAAGCTGCGCCAGAACAGGATGCCGTGGCTAAACGCGGTCACGTCCGACGCCACCGAAGCGCCGGTGGTGGTGAATCCGCTGACGGTCTCAAAAAAGGCATCCACATACGAGGACATTTCGCCGCTGAGCACAAAGGGAAGTGCCCCCACCGCGGACAACACGATCCACGAAAGGGATACGATCACAAACCCTTCCTTGGCATAGATCGTCTTATCCTTTGCACGGATGAGCAGCGCCGGGCCGCAACCTAACGCCAGCGCCACCACCGCCGCGATCAACAGTGCCCACGCACTGCTCTCGCCGTAAATCAAGGACACTGCCACAGGCAGCAGCAACAGCGCCGCCTCTAACAACAGCAGGCGTCCCACCATATTGGCTATCATTCGATAATTCATATCGTCTTACTTCCCCGTTACTTAATGATGTCCGCCAGATCCTGCAACCGATGAGCGGCCGTGATGACGACCACCTTGTCGCCGGGCAGGATCATATCGTTACCGGCAGGAATAATGGTCTCTCGATTGCGGATAATACCCGCCACCAACGCCTGAGGTTTAAGTTGCAGATCCTTGAAGGGAATCCGCACCAGACGAGGATCGTCCTTGGCGTTGAACTCCAACGCCTCTGCACCGCCGTCCATCAAACTATATAAAGTCTCTACATTACTGCCCATGGAGTTTTCCAGCGAACGGGCATGCTGCAACAGCACGTCGGCGATGATGGTACGGGGAGACACCACACACTCCAGCCCCAACTGCTGCGCCAAAGCGCTCAGTTCGCGGCGGTTTACCTTGGATATTACCTTGGGCACGTTGCGGGAAGCCGCAAAGAAGGACAGCAGGATGTTCTGCTCGTCCATACCCGTGAGGGACACGAAGGCATCCATCCGCTCCAAGCCTTCCTCCAACAATAATTCCTGCTGGGTGCCGTCGCCGCAAATGATGGTGGCGCCGGGGAGTGCCTCGCATAATTCCTCACACACCTGCCGATTCTTGTCGATGATCTTCACCTCGGTGCCGGTGGTGAGCAGACGCTTAGCCAGATAGTACGCGGTACGACTGCCACCCAAAATCATCACTTTGCGAGCCTGTTTTTTCTGAGTGCCGATGCCTTTTAGTAATTTCTGAATCTCGTTATGTGTAGCGGTCAAGCCCACCTTGTCCCCGCCCTGCAACACGAAGTTACCGTCGGGGATAAACACCTGCTCGCCCCGCTGCACCACGCAAATGAGGAACTTAGCCTTGTAGCGGTTACGCAAGTCAAACAGAGGCACCCCCACCAAGGGAGAGTCGTTTTTTAGTTTGATCTCGATCATCTCGAAGTTACGGCGAGAGAACATCTCGATCTTCACCGCCGCCGGCAACCGCAGAATGTGATACAGTTCCTGCGCCGCCAATCGATCAGGATTGATGGCCATAGACAAATCCAGATGTTGCTTCATCGTCGCCATACTGCGGTCGTTATATTCGGGATTGCGCACCCGCGCCACTGTATCGGCAGCGCCCATTTTCCGCGCCAGATAGCAACACAGCATATTCACTTCGTCCGAGCCGGTGGCCGCTACCAAAAGACCGGCCTGTTCCACACCCGCCTGCTCCAAAACATCCGTGTCGGCACCGTTGCCGCACACCGTGATGACGTCGTGTACATTGGCAATCTCTGCCAACTTGGCGGCACGGGTGTCGATGACGGTCACATTGTGCCCCTCTTCCGCCAGTTTCTCCACGGTCGTGGTGCCGATCTTGCCGCAACCGACCACAATAATATTCATAAAATGCGCCTCCTTGTCGTGGCAGTTTTTATGATATGACAGTATTGTAGCACAAACCCTGCGTTTTTGCAACGATAAAGTGCTTTTCTCGTTCTTGCCCCGTTCTTTTTTGCGGCGCAACCCATAGTTGACATATAGTTGGTGGACAGCGGCACCGCCCCTGTGATATAGTATACCCGAGGTGATGATTATGAGTATCGGCAGTCGCATCACGGCACTGCGAAAAGAACACGGCTTCTCACAGGAATATATCGCGCAGGAGCTGGGGGTCAGCCGTCAGGCGGTGAGCAAGTGGGAGCAGGACCTTTCCTCCCCCGACACCAATAACCTCATCGCTCTGGCGGGGCTGTTTCACGTGTCGGTGGAATATCTGGCCGTAGGCACCGCTTTGCCCCCGCAGGAAAAACGGCGCGGCGACACTCAACGGGTGCTGGGCTTTTTGTTCGTAGGCTTCGGATTGTTGTCCCTGATACTGGGATGCCTGCTCTCTCTGTTTCTGCTGGTGCCGGCGGTGATATTGCTGGTATTCGGCACCCTATGTCTGGCGGTGCGCCGCCGTATGTGGATCGCGCTGGTGATCGCCGGAGCCGTTCTGGCCGCCTTGGCGGTGCTGGGGTGCTCCGTTCTGTTCGGTTTCAAATATACGATAAATCGGGAAACCTTTACGGAAGAGTTTTCTTCTTACACCGACCCTTCCGTAAACACTCTCTCGTAACAAAAAAGGACCGACGGCGGCCAGTTCCGCTGTCGGTCCTTTTTTATTTCTCTTCTTTGATCAACTTAACCAGCGCGCTGGCGCCGATGCGGCCAGCACCCGCGTCCAGCATAGCCTGCGCCGCCTCAAAGGTGCGGATGCCGCCGGCCGCCTTGACCAGCACACCCTCGCCCACGTTCTGCTTCATCAGCGCCACGTCCTCGACAGTGGCACCGCTCTTATCAAAGCCGGTGGAGGTCTTGATGTACTCCGCGCCGGCGTCGGTGACGCACTTGCACAGGGCGATCTTCTCCTCGTCGGTGAGACCGCAGCACTCGATGATCACCTTCAGCAGCTTGTCGCCGCAGGCGGCCTTGACGATGCGGATCTCGTCGGTGACGGCGTCAAACAGACCGTCCTTGACCCAGCCGCGGTTGATCACCATATCCACCCCGGCAGCGCCCGCCTCCACCACGCACTTGGTCTCGGCGGCCTTGGCGGCGGTGGGGCTGTTGCCGTGGGGGAAGCCGATCACCGTGCAGATGGGCAGTCTGCCGTCGGCATAGTTCACCGCCCGCTTCACGTAGCAGGGGGGAATGCAGACGGTGGCGGTGCCGAAAGCAATGGCGTCGTCGATCAGCGCGGCGATATCCGCCCACTTGGCGGCGGGGTTCAGCTCGGTATGGTCCACACGGGCCAGAATATCCTTCTTGTTCATATTACATAGCCTCCACTTCGGTCATAATGGCCTGAGCGAACTCGGCGCAGGTATTGCCGCCCACGCGGCCGGTCATATTCATCTTCTCATTGCAGATGGCCAGAGCGCGCTCCAGCTTCTCCGCCTCGGCGGCCTTGCCGATGTGGCGCAGCAGCATGGCGCAGGCCTTCAGCACGGAGGCGGGGTTGGCGTAGTCGCCGCGACCCATCTCGATCATGGGGGGGGCAGAGCCGTGGATGGCCTCAAACATGGCGTACTGGTCGCCGATGTTGGCGCTACCGGCAGTACCCACGCCACCCTGAATCTGAGCGGCCTCGTCGGTGATGATGTCGCCGTACAGGTTGGGCAGTACGAACACCTGGAACTGGCTGCGGCGAGCCTCGTTGACCAAGTTAGCGGTCATGATGTCGATGTACCAGTCT
>JAZOWI010000052.1:0-18439 GCA_045659145.1 Acutalibacteraceae bacterium
AACCGTACGATTCTACACAGCGTGGATGGCCGCCTGAGCGGCCCACCACGCCACTAATAAAGGAGGGTTTTTGTATCATCGAAATCGAAAAGCCCCGGATCGAAGCCTTGCGTCTGGCCACCGACGGCACCTACGGCAAGTTTGTTGTAGAGCCGCTGGAGCGAGGCTACGGAACCACTATCGGCAACAGCCTGCGGCGTGTTCTGCTGTCCTCTCTGCCGGGTGTGGCAGTGACCTCCATCAAGATCGACGGTATCCTTCACGAGTTCTCTACCATTGAGGGCGTCAAAGAGGATGTGACCGAGATCGTCCTGAACATCAAGGGTCTCATCGCCAAGATCAACGGTGACGGCCCCAAGACCGCGTATATTGAGGCAGAAGGTCCCTGTGAGGTGACCGCCGGCTCCATCAAGTGCGACAGCGAGGTGGAGATTCTGGTGCCCGATATGCACATCGCTACCCTGAGTGAGGGTGGTCGGCTGTTCATGGAGCTGACCCTGGATAAGGGTCGCGGCTACGTGCCTGCCGAGCGCAACAAGCAGCTGATGAATCCGGTCATCGGTGTCATCCCGGTGGATTCCATCTACACCCCTGTGATGAAGGTGAACTACACCGTAGAGAACACTCGTGTGGGTCAGATCACCGACTACGACAAGCTGACACTGGAAGTGTGGACCAACGGCGTGCTGTGCGCGCAGGATGCAGTCTCTCTGGGCGCCCGCGTGCTCACCGAGCACCTGAACCTGTTTGTGGATCTGTCCGGCGACGATATCACTGGCAGCCCCATTCTGGTCCGCCCCGAGGATCCCACCCAGTCCACTGTGCTGGCTACCACCATTGAGGAGCTGGACTTCTCCGTGCGTTCCTTCAACTGCTTGAAGAGAGCCGGCATCAACACCGTGGAGGATCTGATCAGCAAGTCGGAGAGCGATATGATGAAGGTCCGTAACCTGGGACGTAAATCCCTGGAGGAAGTCGTTAACAAACTGGAGTCCCTGGGTCTGGCCCTGCGGGACGACGAAGAATAATTCCACATCCCGGATTTCCGGATGGAGTAGATAAGGAGTGAATATCCATGCCCGGTACGAGAAAGTTAGGCAGACCTACTGCCTCCCGTATGGCTATGCTGCGTGCTATGGTTACCTTCTTGCTGGAGAACGGCAAGATCGAGACCACCGTCACCCGTGCGAAGGAAGTGCGTTCTCTGGCTGAGAAGATGATCACCATCGCCAAGGAGCCCACCCTGCACAACAAGCGTCAGGTGTTTGCGTTCGTGACCAAGGAGTCCGTGTGCAAGAAGCTGTTTGACGAGATCGCTCCCAAGTATGCGGAGCGCAACGGCGGTTACACCCGCATCATCAAGACCGGCGCCCGTCGTGGCGACGCGGCCGAGATGGCCATCATCGAGCTGCTGTAATCAGCGGTTAGAACCGAATCAAAAGAGCCTACCCATAGCGGGTAGGCTCTTTTTCGTGGGCGATTTGACACCGCGGTCTCTGTGTGATACAATGTTCCTGATACGATTCTAATGTAGGGGAGGGGACTGTATGACTACTTTGTATTTGGTCATTCCCTGCTACAATGAGGAGACGGTGCTTCCTAAGACGGCTCCTCTTTTTATGGACAAGCTCCACGCATTGCAGGCGGCGGGGCGCATTTCTGCGGACAGCCGCGTGCTGTTTGTGGATGACGGCAGTAAGGATGCTACCTGGTCCTCTATTCAGGCACTGTCCGCGGCGTATGCCGCCGTGGAGGGGGTACGCTTGACCCGTAATCGGGGCCACCAAAACGCCCTGCTGGCGGGTCTGATGATCGCCAAGGAGCGGGCGGACGCGACGGTGAGTATGGACTGTGATGGGCAGGACGATGTGAATGCCGTGGATAAGATGCTGGATGAGTACGAGGCGGGTTGTGACATTGTGTACGGCGTGCGGGCGGACCGCAGCAGCGATTCCCTGTTCAAGCGGAGCACGGCGCGGGCTTTTTACCGCTTCACCCGCCTGATGGGGATGGAGAGCGTGTACGACCACGCGGACTGCCGCCTGATGAGCCGCCGTGCCTTGGAGGGACTTTCCCAGTTCCGAGAGGTGAATCTGTACCTGCGGGGCATGGTGCCGCTGGTGGGTTATCGGAGCAGCAGTGTGTATTACGATCGGATGGAACGCACCGCAGGGGAGAGCCACTATTCTCTGCGGCGGATGATGGCGTTGGCTATTGACGGCATCACCAGCCTGTCGGTGCGCCCTTTGAAAATGATCACAGGTCTGGGCTTGACGGTGTCCCTTATCAGTCTTGGAATGATCGTGTGGAGCCTGGTGCGCCATTTCACCGATGCCACTGTGTCCGGCTGGTCCAGTTTGATGTGCGTTATTTTGTTCTTGGGTGGTGTCCAGCTTCTGTGCGTGGGTGTGCTGGGGGAATACATCGGCAAGATCTATGCGGAGGTGAAACGCCGCCCCCGTTATCTGGTGCAAGAAACCACCTTTGAGGAGAAAGAATCGTGAAAAAACTGTTATCGCTAATGGATGCCAAGCTGTGGAAGTTTTTGTTGGTGGGTGTTATCAACACGCTGGTGGGTACGGCCATTATGTTTGGGCTGTACAATTTGGCCCATGTAGGGTATTGGTTGTCTTCCGCCGCTAATTATATCCTCACCAGCATCCTCAGCTACTTTCTCAATAAGTATTTTACCTTCCGCAACACCGAGAAGGGGTGGAAGCCTATCTTCCGTTTTGCGGTGAACATCGCGGTGTGCTATCTGCTGGCCTACGGCATCGCCGAGCCGTTGATGCGATGGGCGTTGTCCGGTGCCTCCGACACTCTGCGTGAGAATGCGGCCATGTTTACGGGTATGTGCCTGTTCACCGGATTCAACTATTTGGGTCAACGGCTGTTTGCCTTCCGCGCGGAGGAAAATTAAGCAAAACTTAATGGGTTTTCGACTTGTTTTTTAAGCGCTTTACTGGTATGCTGAATAGCAGTAAAGCGCTTAATTTATGAGGAGGGATTCCGATGACAACCATGCGTCTGCGCCGCCGTCGGCGGGTGTGGCGCCGCTGGGCGGCACTGTTGGCCTTTTTCATGGCGGCGGCACTGTTGGCGGTGGGGCTGTGGCGGCTGACGCCGGCCCGACGGGCCTACGAGCGGGTCAGCCGACTGGAAGAGGCCACGGTGCCGGAGTATGTGACCGCCGACCTGATCCCGCAGGTGGGTACCGCCCGCAGCGGTCTGCGGTTGGCGGATTTCTCGGGTGTGGTGGTCCACTACGTGGGGAACGCAGGCACCTCGGCGCAGGGAAACCGCAACTATTTCGCCACAGCGGGCACCCCCGTGGTCTCCCATTTTGTCATTGGGTTGGAGGGGGAGATTCTCCAATGTTTACCGTTGTGGGAGCGCTCGGTGGCCAGCAACGAGCGGAACCGAGACACCATCTCTATTGAGGTGTGTCACCCGGACGAGAGCGGGCAGTTTACCGAGGCCACCTATCGGTCGTTGGTGCGTCTAACGGGATGGCTGTGTCGGACGGGGGACCTTTCCTCGGAGCAGGTCATCCGTCACTATGATATTACGGGCAAAGAGTGTCCCCGCTATTTCGTCCGCAACGAGGCCGCGTGGCATCAGTTCCTGCGGGATGTGGGAACCGCCATCAACGGCGCGTCGTAAAAAATGTGAAAATTGCAGATTTTTATGGGTCACCGCATTGACTTTTACGCCAATAAGAGATATAATAAACCCAGATGTTTTTTGTCGATATAAATCAAAAAATATGGTTTTGATGTCTCTACCCGATCGCCGTAAAAGATCGGACTATCGATGCGGTTTCACAGGTAATAGAGTCGATGGCAGAGATGTGGATACTACATCTCTGCCTTTTTGTTAGGGGGACAAGTATGCAACTGTTAGAGGAGCGCATCCGTCGGGACGGCAAGGTCGCACCCGGCAACGTGTTGCGGGTAGACAGTTTCATCAATCACCAGATGGACATTCTGTTTATGGAGAAATTGGCAGAGGAGTTCAAGCGCCGTTTTGGTGACGCTAAGGTGGATAAGATCCTGACTATCGAGGCTTCGGGCATTGCCATTGCCGCGTTGGTGGCGCAGAAGTACGGGGTGCCGCTGGTCTCTGCCAAGAAATCCAAGTCGTCCAACATCCCCGACACGGTCTACACCTGTCCCGTCAAGTCCTATACCCACGGCAATGTGAACACTATTCTGGTAACTAAGGATTATTTGCAGGCCGGTGAGCGGGTGCTCATCGTGGATGACTTTTTGGCCCACGGCGAGGCGCTTAAAGGACTGATGAGCGTGGTCGAGCAGGCCGGCGCAACGGTGGTAGGCGCCTGCATCGTGGTGGAAAAGGCCTATCAGCATGGCGCGGACGACCTGCGAGCCTCGGGTTTGCAGATCGAGTCCTTGGCGCGGGTGGCGGCGATGGATGCCGCCGCCGGCACGGTGGAGTTTCTCCCCGATTAACCTGTATCCAACCGCAGAAGCTGCGGTCGAATAAAAATGTTTGGAGGAAAACAACATGAAAAAGATTCTGGCAATCCTTTTGGCAGCGCTGATGCTGTTCTCTCTGGCCGCCTGTGGCGCTCCCGCCAACAGCGACCCCGACAACAGCGATCCCGCCAAGAACGACGAGCTCAAGGGTATGAGCGAGTCTCCGCTGCCGGCTCCCGAGCTGGTCGTTGACTATGCGGTCAAGGACGACTTCAAGATCGGCTTCATCTGCTTGCACGATGAGAAGTCCACCTACGACCTGAACTTCATCAGCGCCGCTGAGGAAGCCATCGAGGCTATCGGCCTGACCGAGGATCAGTATGTGATCAAGACCAACGTTCCCGAGGGCAACGAGTGCTATGAGGCCGCTGCGGATCTGGTGGATCAGGGCTGCGACATCATCTTCGCCAACTCTTTCGGGCACGAGGACTTTATGCTGCAGGCAGCAAAGGAGTTCCCCGAGGTGCAGTTCTGCCACGCCACCGGTTACAAGGCTCACCTGGAGGGCGTTGCTAACTATCACAATGCGTTCGCTTCCATCTATGAGGGCCGTTATCTGGCCGGTATCGCTGCCGGTATGAAGCTCAACGAGATGATCGAGGCCGGCAAGATCACTGCCGAGCAGGCCAAGATGGGCTATGTGGGTGCTTTCACTTACGCTGAGGTTATCTCCGGTTATTCCTCCTTCTACCTGGGCGCCAAGTCCGTTTGCCCCTCCGTCACCATGGAGGTGCAGTTCACCGGTTCTTGGTATGACGCTGTGGAAGAGCAGAATGCCGCCGAGGCTCTGATCGCCCGCGACTGCGTGCTGATCTCCCAGCATGCTGACTCTATGGGCGCTCCCGGCGCTTGTGAGGCTGCCGGCGTTCCCAACGTGTCCTACAACGGCGCCACCTACGATGCTTGCCCCGAGACCTTCATCGTCTCCTCTCGCATCAACTGGGCTCCCTACTTCAACTACATCATCAAGTGCTGGAACACCGATGCTACCATCGACACCGACTGGTGCGGCGGCATTGCTGAGGGTTCCGTGGTGCTGACCGGTGTCAACGAGGATGTGGCTGCCGAGGGCACCGTCGACGCCATCAAGAAGGCGATCGACGACCTGAAGAATGGCACCGTGAAGGTGTTCAACACCGCTAACTTCACCGTCGAGGGCGCTGCTGCCACCGGCGATGCGGTTATCGACGGCATCTTCGAGGAGTCCAAGACCCAGTCTGCTCCCTACTTCGAGCTGAAGATCGACGGCATTACCCGTCTGAACGAGAAGTTCTAATTTGACTCTTTTGCCGGCCTAGGCAGAGCCATCCGGCTCTGCCTAGGCTCGGTTTGTTTATAGGATTTCTGTCCGACAAGGGCAAAGGGAGTGCTCGTTTACCTTTGTCGGACACAAATCACTTTGTATTGCGGAGGAATGCACGATGGAAAAATCCGTTGCGTTGGAATGTCGCGGCATCACCAAGACCTTCGGTCGGGTGGTAGCCAATCATAATTGCGACTTACAGGTGCACCACGGCGAAATTCTGGCTATTTTGGGAGAAAACGGAAGCGGTAAGACCACCCTGATGAATATGGTGGCAGGCATCTATTTCCCTGATGAGGGCGAGATCTTGGTGGATGGTCAACCGGCCACCATCGCCAGTCCTAAGGATGCTTTTTCTTATAAGATCGGTATGATTCACCAACACTTTAAGCTGGTGGACGTATTTACCGCCTGTGAGAACATTATCCTAGGCGTAGAGGAGGAAGGCCGCTATAATCTGACCGAGGTGCGCAAGAAGGTCATCGAGATCACCCAGCGCTATGGATTTATTATTGATCCCGATAAGCGGGTGGCGGATATGTCCGTTTCTGAGAAGCAGACAGTGGAGATCCTCAAGGTGCTGTATCGCGGAGCGGATATCCTGATTCTGGACGAGCCTACTGCTGTGCTGACACCGCAGGAGACGGCCAAACTCTTTGATGTGCTTCGCCGTATGCGTAAGGACGGCAAATCCATTATCATCATCACCCATAAGATGCACGAAGTGCTGTCTATTTCCGATCGAGTGGCGGTGTTGCGGAAGGGCGAGAACGCGGGTGCGGTGGAAACCGCTCAGGCGGATGCCACATTGCTCACCGAGATGATGATGGGGCAGAAGGTAGAACTGAACATTCAGCGCAGCGAGCCTGAGGATCCTCAGGTGCGATTGGCGGTGTCCAATTTGTGCAGCGTCAATGCGGAAGGGCGGCCTGTGCTGAAAAATATTTCCTTTGAAGCTCGCTCCGGCGAAATTTTGGGCATTGCGGGTATTGCCGGTTCCGGTCAGCGAGAGCTGCTGGAAGCTATTGCCGGTCTGCACAAGCTGACCAAGGGCGATATCACTTATGTAGATCCCAAGACCGGCAAGGAGGAGAATCTCCGCAATAAGACCCCCATTCAGATTCGAGATCTGGGCGTGCGGCTTTCTTTTGTGCCCGAGGATCGACTGGGCATGGGTCTTGTGGGCAATATGGATATTATCGACAATATGATGCTTCGCAGCTACCGTAAAGGTAAGGGTATGTTCCTGCAACGCAAGGAGCCCCGCGATCTAGCGGAGCACATCATTGAGGATTTGCAGGTGGTGACCCCCGGCGCCACCACCCCCGTGCGGCATCTGTCCGGCGGAAACGTGCAGAAGGTGCTGGTAGGTCGTGAGATTGCTTCGGCGCCTACGGTGTTGATGGCCGCCTATCCTGTACGCGGTTTGGACGTAAACGCTTCCTACACCATCTATAATCTGCTCAACAAGCAGAAAGAACAGGGCGTGGCAGTGATCTTTGTGGGCGAGGATCTGGATGTGCTGATGGAGCTGTGTGACCGCATTCTTGTGGTCAATGGCGGCAGTGTCACCGGTGTCGTGGACGGTCGTACCGCCCAGAAGGAAGAGATCGGTCTATTGATGACTAAGTCGGATCACGTGGAAGGAGGGGATGTGTAATGGCAAAGAAGCAGAAGAGCATGACCCATAAAAAGCATGTCCCGCTGTTTCACTTAGTCAAGCGGGATCAGGCGGCAACCACCTGGAGGTTGCGCTTGCTGGTGCGTGCTATTGCGGTGCTGGCGGCTCTGTTGGTCTCCGGCGTGCTCATTACGGTGTTGTCCGGTAAGAATCCCGTACAGGTATACGGCTCTATGGTATCCGGCGTGTTCGGTACTCCTCGCCGCATCTGGAATATGTTACAGAATCTGGCGATGCTGCTATGTGTCTCCTTGGCGGTGACGCCGGCCTTCAAAATGAAGTTTTGGAACATCGGCGCAGAAGGACAGGTGCTCATCAGTGGCCTGGCTTGTACAGCCACCATGATGTTTCTGGGAGACAAAATGCCCTTGCCGCTGCTCATTATCGTGATGGTTATCGCCAGTGTGTTGGCGGGTATGATCTGGGCGGTACTCCCCGCGGTGTGCAAAGCCTACTGGAACACCAACGAGACCCTGTTCACCCTAATGATGAACTACGTAGCGACCCAGTTAGTGGCCTATTTCCTGAAAGTGTTTGTTAAGGACGGTTCCGGTGTATTGACACCTATGCACGACTACGGTCTGCCTACGCTGGGCGATCAAGCCTATCTGCTCAATGTTCTTGTAGTGGCGGTGCTGACCATCGCCGTATACGTATATCTCAAATATTCCAAGCAGGGTTATGAGATCTCTGTGGTAGGTGAGAGTGAGAATACCGCCCGTTACATTGGCATCAATGTTAAGAAGGTCATCATCCGCACTCTGCTGGTATCCGGCGCCATCTGCGGCGTGGCAGGCCTGCTGTTGGTGGGCGGCACCAATCATACCATCTCCACCACCACGGTGGGCGGTCGCGGTTTCACCGCCATTATGGTATCTTGGCTGGCTAAGTTTAACCCCTTCTATATGGTTTTGACCGGTTTCCTGATCGTTTTCTTGGAGCAGGGCTCTCAGCAGATCTCCACGGATTTCCGTGTCCCCAGTTCCATTGCAGACATCGTCACCGGCATCATCCTCTTGTTCATTATTGGCTGTGAGTTCTTCCTCCAGTACCGTATCGTGACGCGTAACAGCAGAAAGGAGAATGCATAATGTTAGCCTTTCTTGTGAGTGCCATCCGTTTGGGTATGACCTTCTTGCTGGGTTCCACCGGCGAGACCATCACCGAGAAGTCCGGTCACCTGAATCTGGGTATTCCCGGTGTTATGTGCGTAGGTGCCGCCTGCGGCTGCTATGCCGAGTATATGTATTTCACCGCTGTGGGATGGAAAAACGTTATCCCCCTGTTGGCGGTCGTTATCCCCCTGATTGCCGCTTTGGTCGGCGGTGCTTTGATGGGCCTTTTGTTCAGTTTCCTCACCGTGACCTTGCGAGCGAACCAGAACGTGACAGGTCTGGCGATTACCACTTTGGGCGTGGGTATGTCCGAGTACATCATCGATGAGGCTTCCACCATTTTCACCAAGGGAAGTAAGTTCTTCACGGCTTCCCTTCCTTTTGCAGAAAAGTTGGGCTGGTTCGGTGAATTGTTTTTCGGCTACGGCGTGTTTGTGTATCTGGCTTTGGCCATTGCGCTGACCACTTCCTTCGTGCTTAATCGCACCCGTGTGGGTCTCCATCTGCGGGCTGTGGGTGAGAACCCTGCGACTGCAGACGCCGCGGGCATCAATGTGTCCCGTTATCGCTATGTGGCTACCTGCGTGGGTTGCGGCGTTGCAGGTTTGGGTGGTCTGTCCTTCATTATGGACTACCTCAACGGCAACTGGGAGTATTGTGTGGACGCTATCGGTTGGTTGTCTGTGGCGCTGGTTATCTTTACTGTGTGGCGCCCCAATCTGGCCATCCTCGGCTCCATCGTGTTCGGTGCCTTGTACGTAGCCAGCAGCTACATTGTGGGTGTCAGCTTTGCGGGCAAAGAACTGTTCAAGATGCTGCCCTACATCGTGACTGTATTGGTGTTGGTAGTGACCAGCATGCGGAGCAAAAAGAATCAGCCCCCTGCGGCGCTGGGACTTCCCTATTTCCGCGAAGAGAGATAAAACCCAAAAGAGCCGTGCAACCAATGGTTGCACGGCTCTTTTTACTGTTTACAGTTCGGGATCTGCCAGAATACGCTCCGGCGGTTCTTCCAGCAGGGCGGGGTTCTTAAAGTACTCCTTCATTTTTCGGAAAGCCTGAGCGAAATAATAGCCGCTGGCGATGCGCTCGTCCATCACCAGACCCAGAGGAAGGCACTTCTCGTGAACGATCTCGCCGTCGCGGGTGCGGCGGGGCACCTCGCGGGCGTTGCCTGCGGCCATGATCATGCTGGTGGTGCCGAAATCGTAGCAGTGATGGTGGATATGGTTGGTGCGGATGCTGGCCAGATTGGTGAACACCATGGTGTTGTGCATAGGGCTGGCGTTGATGATGGCTTTGGGGAGCAGATTGTGCCAGTCCATCCATTTGAGGATACTCACACCCACCCGTAGCAGACCGGGAATGCCCACCAATATTTTGATGATCTTGTCGGTGGGGTTCTCATCTGCCACGTCGCGGCTGGCGGACACGTAATCGTTAATGCGACGATTGACGTCCAGGATGGTGTCCTCCGGTTGAAGATAGATCTTATTCATCGTTTCCGCGCCGGTGGCGCCGGCTTTAAGCACCACCATACCGATGGCGATCTCGTTACGAGCATAAATACGCTTATTCACCACGAAGCGGTTCAGGGCAGGAAAATCACACACCGTGCGATTGAAAGCAGCCAGAATTACTGCCATATGGCTCATGCTGATGCCTTCTTTTTTCTTTTGGCGTATGTATTTTTCAATCGGTTCCAAAGGAATATCCAGCGTAATGTTGTTCATCGAGTCGCTGCGGGTCTTCATAATGTGAGCAACGACGCGATACATCGGGTCAGTGTGGCGCAGCAGTTTTCCGTCGGCACGGCCCATAACAATTCCTCCTCATCTTCTCGGGGTACCAAACAATTATACCATAAAACTCGACAAAAAGCAACACAAACCTATTTTTTGTCGATCTCCACCACGCTCAGAACGCCCTCTGCCACTGTGAAGTGCACGTCGCACCCCGCAAACACCATACCATATACCCGCTCGGGGTCGTTCTGATAGGTCGGGCGAGGATCGTGAGAGAGCACTGCCAGCAGGCTGCGACGAGTCTCCTCGGGGAGCGGGGCCAGTAGTTTTGGGTCGCAGTCCACCGTTACCGAACGGTCCGTCAGACCCGCCACAAAGCCGCCGGCGGCATCGGGAAGGCTGTCCGCATAAGCAAGGTAGGGCTTGATGTCAAAAATGGGGGTGCCGTTCATCAGGTCGGCGCCCGACACCACCAGCACGGGTCCGTCGGGGGTGTGCCAGTCGACTCGTTCCAGCTTCACGCAGGAAAGACCAATGGGATTGGGGCGATAGGGAGAGCGGGTCGCAAACACGCCCACGCGAGCATTGCCGCCCAGTCGGGGCGGTCGTACCGTGGGATTCCACCCTTCTTTCCGCACCTCGGAGAAGTGCCACACGAGCCACAGGTGGGAGAAATCTTCTATACCGCGCAGTGCGTCGGGGTTGCGGTAAGGGGGTGTAAACACAATCCGCCCCGTCAACTCTGTCACCACACCGCTCTGGCGCGGCACACCGAACTTGGTGCCGAAATCCGTCTCAATATGAGCAATGGTCTGCAAAGTCAGAGCCTCCATAGCGATTCCCCCGTTCTTTTCAAAGTAGGTGATAGATCCTACACCGCATTGTAACACAAAACCCCCACCATCCACAACCCCTAAACCTATACAAAACGGAAAACGCACACTATCTATACAGATGGTATAAAAAATCACCTTGTTTTTCCTTGTTTGACGGGGTATACTGTAACTAAACCTATTAAATAAGGAGGCAATTTTATGGAACTGAAAGGAACTAAGACCGAGCGCAATCTGGCGGAAGCGTTTGCTGGCGAAAGCCAGGCTCGCAACAAGTACACCTATTTCGCGTCGGTAGCCAAGAAAGAGGGCTACCAGCAGATCGCGGCTATCTTCGAAGAGACCGCTAACAATGAGAAAGAGCACGCCAAGCTGTGGTTCAAGGCGTTGCAGGGTATCGGCGACACCGCCGCTAACCTGAAAGCTGCTGCTGAGGGCGAGAATTATGAGTGGACCGATATGTACGATCGTTTCGCCAAAGAGGCGGAGGAGGAGGGCTTCAAGGCGCTGGCCGCCCAATTCCGTATGGTGGCCGCCATTGAGAAGACCCACGAGGAGCGGTATCGCAAGTTGCTGTCCAACGTGGAGATGCAGCAGGTCTTTGAGAAGGCCGGCGAGACCATGTGGGAGTGCCGCAACTGCGGACACTTGGTGATGGGCAAGAAGGCCCCTGCCGCCTGCCCTGTGTGCGCCCATCCTCAGGCCTATTTCGAGGTGCGCAAGGAGAACTATTAATCAATAAAAAAGACCGTCGGATTCCGACGGTCTTTTTTGTCTATTAATCCCATTTCAGCGCGGAGCGGAACACAAAGGGGGAGTGATAACGGCCGCCCCCAAAGGGGAGAATGGATACGCCCTCTATCTTCACTCCGTTCCGAACGCCGTAATAGCGGGTGGGATAGGAAAGGGGCACGCAGGGACAGACCTGCCACAGCGTTTTGTCTAAGATTTCCAATTCGGCGCGTTCGCCCGTCAGCGCCTTTTGGATGGCGGTGTCCACGGAGGCGTCTTTGAGACGGGACAGATTATCCGCGGCATCGCCGGCAAAGCAGGACAGATTCTCCGCGCCGGTGAGCCCTGTGGGGGCATAGGTATAGAGCGCCGCCTGATATTGCCCGTTTTTCACCCGCTTTTCCACCTCCGCTTCGGGGAGCAGGGTCAAGGTGGGGTAGACGTTCAGGTGTTTCTGCCAGGATTGCACCAGATAGCGGGCCAGATCGGCACTGACCGTGTCGTCAGGGGCAATGAGTTCAAAGCGAAGGCGCCCGCTCTGACTGTCGGGATAGAGGATCTGTAACCCCTCTTCCAGCGCTCCTTTCGCCGCCGCTATGTTGGTCGTAGGGAGCAGAACGGGGGCAACCAGTCCTTGCGGATGATAAAGCCCCTCGCCTGCGACGGTGGCATCCGGCGGCACGTAACTTCTTGCTCGCAACTCTTTTGCATTTGTCTCCAAGTACCCCGTCACTGCGGTCCAGTCGATGCTGTCTCGCAGGGCCTGCCGCAGAGGCGCTACCGTGAAGGGATCCGCGCCGGTGTTAAACCACAGACCCCGCAGGGAGTCCCACAACCGACCGTAGGCGGCGTTGTCGCCCAGGGCGGCGTGATCCGCCGCAGTCAGCGGAGCGGCGTCCAGAGTGCCCTCCATAAGGGCGGAGACGGTATCGTCCACGCCGATAACAAAGCGCACCGCTTCGGCAGTCACTTCATCTGCCATATGGTAGGCTTCGTGCTTATATAGTAGCAGGCTCTCGTTGTGATTCCACGCCGCCAGACGGAAGGCGCCGTTGGAGAGGACATACTCCTCCTCCAGCCCGTAGCGCCCGCCCGTATACTCAAAGAAGGCGCGGTTACAAGGCATAAAGGGGGTACCGCTCAATTTGGCAAGAAAACCGGCGTCGGGTTTCTCCAAGGTGACGACCAAGGTGTGCTCGTCCGGCGCCTGCACTCCCAAGGAAGAGAGGGGCTTTTCCTCGGCGCGGATGGCGGCGGCATTTAAAATGCCGTCAAACTCCGCCGCCAAGGGAGAAGCGGTGGCGGGATCCACAGCCCGTGTGAAGGCAAATAAGAAATCGTCGGCGGTGACCGGTGTCGGCTCGTCAAAGGGGGTCTCCTGTCCGCGAATGCGAATGGTGCTCCAATAGGACTGGCGAAGGGTGAAGGTGTAGGTAAGCCCGTCGGCGGACACGGTGTGGGTGGCGGCGCCGTCAGTGACGGTACCGTCCTCCTCTAAGCGGGTGAGCCCCTCAAATAAGGTGGCGATGACCGTCACCGCCGAAGGGTCGGTGGCGGTCTGCGGGTCCAGACCGGAGGGCTCTTGTTGGATAGGGAAGCGGAATCCCGCACCGGTGCCGTCGTCGCCGCAGCCGCACAGCATAGCGGCCATCAAACATAGGGCTGTCCACAGCGCCAGCCAGCGTTTTGCCATATCCGTTCCCCTCCTTTTCAATGTGTTGCTTATATTATAGCAAAATCCCCGACAGGTTTGCAACCCGTCGGGGAATATTTCATAAAAACTTAATGAACGCGGTCAAAATACCGCTCGATGACCCGACTGCATCCTTCGGGGGAATAGCGCCAATGGGTGAGGGGTCCGTCGGTGATAAAATATTCCGGAGGCGCAGGGGGTTGATCGTTGTTTTGAGAATCAATGAGCGCTAGTTTGATTTTCAGCTTCTCCGGCTGCACGCTCTTAATATACACGGCGGCCTGCTGTCCCACTTTCACGTTGGGGTGGGGTTCTGCCAAGCCCGCCAGATTGGGGGCCAGCTCCACAAAGATGCCGTAGGGTTCCACCGAGCGGACGATGCCCGCCACCGTTTCACCTACCCGAAAGCGGGCGGCGTTTTCCTCCCAAGTGCCCAGCAGCTCCCGCAGGGACAGGCAGATGCGGTCGTTATCCAAGGAAGAGACCACCGCCAAGATCTCCATGCCCACACTCAGACGGTCGGCGGGATGCAGAATACGGCTCACCGAAATGTCCGCGATGGGGAGCAGAGCCGGCAGACCGCACCCCACGTCGCAGAAGGCGCCGAAGGTTTCCAGACGGGTGATCCGCGCGGGGATGATGTCCCCTTGTTGCAGATGGTCAAGGAAATGCTCCCGACAGCGCTCTTGTGCCAAGCGGCGGGATAGAATCGGCTGACAGCCGTTTTCCGTTTGCCGAAACCCCGTCACCACAAAGCAGACCGGCTTGTTGACACGGGTAATAAGCACGATGTCCTTGGTGATACCTTCGGCGATGCCCACGGCACCTTCTGTGTGGGGGATGATCCCCTCGCCGCAGGGAAGCTTGACAAATAGGTTGTGTTCCACGTCGCAGCGCACAGCACGCCCTTCCAGCAGTCGTCCTTCGGCTTGCGCCTGCATCAGGGCGGTGAGACTGGCGGTGGCGGCGCGGTTTTCGGGGGTGTCTATGAGATCGCCTTCCGGCAGATAGGGCATAGTTTTCTCCATAATCGGTGTCATTCCTTTCCTTTGACTAATGGATTATATGCGTCCTTTTTACAGAGTATGCCCCTTTATCCTTATACGAACAGTGCGATGACCGGATCCAACAGACCCCACACCAAAAGCCCCACGATCACCGTAGCGATCAACACACCCAGCAGAATAGCGGGGAAGGCTTTTTTGAAGGGGATGTTCAGCAGAGAGGCAATCAGGGCGCCGGTCCAGGCACCGGTGCCGGGCAGGGGAATGCCCACGAACAAGGCAAGACCCCAGAAATATCCTTTTTCGATCTTATCACTTTTTCCCATGGCCCGCGCTTCCAACTTCTCCACCAAGGGACGGAAGAGTTTGGTTTTCTTCATCGCGTTGAAGATGGGAGTGATAAACCACAGGATAAACGGAACGGGAATTAAATTGGCAATAATACAGATGGGAATGGCTAACCAGAGGCTCATCCCCAGGGCATAGGCCACGGGCAGACCGCCGCGCAGCTCGATGAGCGGTACCATAGAGACCAGCGCCACGAATAATTCATCCGGTAACCAACCGAAAACCTTTTCAAACCATTCTACCAAGAAATCCATTTTAACCATCCTCCGTTACGGAAATTTCGTTTACAGGCATCATTTTACCACAGACAAAAGAAATATTCCACCGTTTTTTGTCGTTTGGGAAAAACTCTTTTTGTTTTGACGGGTGGTAAAAAGGAAAAAGATGTGGTACACTGATAGCAAAAGGGGGTATGTATAATGCGTATGTACGATGTAATTCGGCAGAAGCGGCAAGGCTTGCCGCTTTCCGAGGAGCAGATTCGGTATATGATCCGCGAATACACGGTGGGGACAATCCCCGATTATCAGATGGCGGCACTGGCCATGGCAATCTGTCTCAACGGAATGACCGCTCAGGAGACCGCGTGGCTCACGGACGCTATGATGCGCTCCGGCGATGAGGTGGACCTGTCTCGTTTCGGTGTGCTGGCGGTGGATAAACATTCCACCGGCGGCGTGGGAGACAAGACCAGCCTCATCGTGGGACCCATTGTGGCCGCGCTGGGCGGCAAGGTGGCGAAAATGTCGGGTCGCGGCTTGGGACACACCGGCGGCACGGTGGATAAGCTGGAATCCATCCCCGGCTACCGCACGGAGCTTTCACCCCAAGCCTTTTTGGAGCAGGTGGAGCGGGTAGGCATCGCCATCATCGGGCAGTCGGGCAATCTGGCCCCTGCGGATAAGAAACTGTATGCCCTGCGGGATGTGACTGCCACGGTGGACAGTATTCCGCTGATTGCTTCCAGTATTATGAGTAAGAAGCTGGCTGCGGGGGCCCATTCCATCGTGCTGGATGTGAAGGTGGGCAGCGGCGCCTTTATGAAGACCCGTCAGGAGGGAGAAGCGCTGGCGCGACAGATGGTGGATATTGCCGCCGCCTGCGGCCGCCGCGCCGCCGCGTTGGTCACCAATATGGACGTTCCCTTGGGCGAAGCCGTGGGCAACGCCTTGGAGGTGCAGGAGGCAGTGGCTATCCTTAACGGCGGCGGCGATAAAGCGCTGCGACAGCTGTGCGAAGCCTTAGCCGCACAGATGCTGCGCCTTTGCCACGGCTGGTCGGAGGAAGAGGCCGCCCGTCGGGTGAAGGACGCGGTGGACAGCGGCGACGCCTTCCGTCAGATGTGCCGCTGGGTGGAAGCCCAAGGGGGCGACAGCACCTATCTCACCGAGCCCACCCGCTTCCCTGCGGCGCCTGCCTATGCGGTGACGGCGCGGGAGGAGGGGCATATTACCGCTATGGACGCCGAGGCCATCGGCGTGGTGGGAGTCACCTTGGGGGCGGGTCGCGCCACCAAGGAGGAGGCCATTGACCATGCCGCCGGCATCCGAATGGTGAAAAAGACCGGCGACTATGTGCGGGCAGGGGAAACCGTGGCGTGGCTCTATACCAACCGCACTCAGGCGGTGGATCACGCCGCCGACGCCTATTGGGCGGCTCTGACCGTGGCGCCTCAGCCACCCGGCGAAATGCCGCTCATCTATATGGTGGTGGAATAAATCAGAGGGCACTCCCTATGGCGGAGTGCCCTCTTTCTGTCAGGATTTATCTCCCGATTTGCTCACAAGGCCGAACACAAGTCCCAGTGTCACCGCAGTGGCAATGCCGGCGGCGGTGCCGGTCAGGCCGCCGGTCAGCGCTCCCAGCAGTCCCTGCTTGTCCACCGCTTCCCGTGCGCCGTTGGCCAGCGCATAGCCGAAGCCGGTGAGGGGCACGGTGGCGCCGCACCCGCCCCAGTTCACCAAGGGTTCATACAGTCCCAGCGCGGTGAGCGCCACACCCGCCACCACGTACCCTACCAGGATCCGCGCGGGTGTCCATTTGGTATAGTCGATGAGCACCTGTCCGATCACACAGAGACCGCCACCCACCAACGCGGCCTTTCCGATCATCCACCAATCCATAATTTCTCCTCCTTTTAATGACATTAGTGTGGTGATTCGGGGGAGAAATATACCTAAAAGGAAATAGTACTGGACATTTCGCTAGGATTCTGCTATGATATCACCAGTATTTCCTATGAGTATGTATAAGGAGTTGGAAAAACAAACATGGACCCTGATAGTATACGATCGATTCTGTTGATGCTGGTGCTGGTGGTGTTGTCCGGCTATTTCTCGGCAACGGAGACCGCCTTCTCTACCTTTAACCGCATTCGACTCAAAGGGATGGCGGAGGACGGCAACAAACGAGCCGCATTGGCACTGAAAATGGCAGAGGATTACGATCGCCTGCTGTCCACTATCTTAGTGGGTAATAACATTGTGAATATTCTACTGACCACCATTGCCACCATTTTCTTTGCCAAAATGATCGTGCGGGAGGATACGGCGGCGGCGGTGTCCACCATCGTGACCGCCTTGGTGGTGTTGATCTTCGGCGAGATCTCCCCCAAAAGTCTGGCCAAGGAATATGCCGATGGCTTTGTGCTGACCACGGCGCCCTTGTTGCGGCTCGTTGCGTGGGTATTGGCGCCTATTAACTTTTTGTTTTCTCTTTGGAAGAAAATGTTGCGCCTGCTCTTTAAGACCTCTGCCGAGCAGACGGTCACCGAGGAGGAACTGCTGACCATCGTGGACGAGGCAGAGCAGGGCGGCTCGCTGGGTGAGCAGGAGAGCGATATGATCCGACGGGTCATCGCCTTCAATGATCGGGAAGCAGTGGATATTCTTATCCCCCGCGTGGACGTGGCGGGCATCCCGCTGGATGCCACCTCCAAGGAACTGGGCGAGGCGTTTGTAGAGACCGGCTTCTCCCGTCTCCCCGTGTACGAAGAGACCATGGATCGGGTGGTCGGCGTGGTGTATCATAAAGACTATTATCGGGAGGTGGTCAACAAGCCCACCCCTGAGGAGCTGATGAAGTCGGCGGTATTTATTCCGCCTACGATGAAAATTCGCTTGTTGCTGAACAAACTGCAAGCGGAAAAATCCCATATCGCCATCGTCACCGATGAATACGGCGGCACTCTGGGCATCGTCACTATGGAGGATGTGCTGGAAGAACTGGTGGGGGATATCTGGGACGAGCACGACGACGTGATCGAGGATTTCCTTCCCCAGCCGGATGGCAGTTGCCTGGTGCTGTGCTCGATGGAGCTGGAAGAACTGATGGAGCACTTCGAGAAAGACACGGAATGCGCAGCCACCACCGTCAGCGGCTGGGTGATGGAGGCGATGGGGTGCATCCCCGCCGCCGGCGACACCTTTGTGGCGGACGGACTAAGTCGGAGGCCAAGCGGGCTTAGGGAGACAAGGGTCTCTTACA
>JAZOWI010000053.1:0-11517 GCA_045659145.1 Acutalibacteraceae bacterium
CTGACCTCCATGCAGTCAATACCGAACTTTTCATAGATGAGCTTGCCGGTCTCCGTGTTCAGGTCATGGAAGGCGGGCAGGCAGTGCATGAACCGGCACTGAGGACCCGCGTTGTCCATCATGGCCTGGTTGACCTGATAGGGGCCCAGAACCTTGATGCGCTCTTCCCAGACCTCGGCCGGCTCGCCCATCGACACCCACACGTCGGTGTACAGCACGTGGGCACCCTTGGTGGCCACCATCGGATCCTCGATGAATTCCAGCGTGGCGCCGGTCTCGGCGGCGATGGCCTGACACTCTGCCACCAGCTCCGCGTTGGGGAAGTAGGCGGGGGGGGCGCAGGCCACAAAGTGCATACCCATCTTGGCACAACCCACCATCAGAGAGTTGCCCATATTGTAGCGGGCATCGCCCATATACACCAGCTTGATGCCTTTCAGCGTGCCGAAGCGCTCGCGGATGGTGAGGAAGTCGGCCAGAATCTGGGTGGGATGGAACTCGTTGGTGAGCCCGTTCCACACGGGTACGCCCGCGTAGTGGGCCAGTTCCTCTACGATCTCCTGTCCGTAGCCCCGGTACTCGATGCCGTCAAACATCCGACCCAGCACTCGAGCGGTGTCCGCGATGGACTCCTTCTTGCCGATCTGGCTACCCGAGGGATCCAGATACACGGGGTGCATACCCAGATCCGCCCCCGCCACCTCAAAGGCGCAACGGGTACGGGTGGAGGTCTTCTCAAAGATCAGGGCAATATTCTTGCCCTCGTACAGACGGTGGGGGATCCCCGCCTTCTTTTTTGCCTTAAAGTCGGCGGCCAGGTCGATGAGCCCCTCGATCTCGGCGGGGGAAAAATCCAGCAGTTTCAGGAAATGCTTTTGATTCAGTTTCAGCATAGTGATCTCCTTTATTTGAGCGCCGCGACGATGACATCCATCGCCTCGGTCAACAGTTCCATAGGAATATTCAGCGCCGGAAGCAGTCGCACCTTGGTCTTGGCGGACAGCACCAGCACCCCCTTTTCGCGGCAGGCAGTGATGACCTCGCCCACCGGCTTTTCGGTCTCGATGCCCAGCATCAGACCCCGTCCCGTGACGGAGTAGCCGTCCAGACGCGCGCGGATGTAGGCTTCTCTTTCTTTGACCCCATCCAGCAGGGCATCGTCAATGCGGCTGATGACGTTCAGCGCCCCCGCACAGCACACGGGATTGCCGCCGTAGGTGGAGCCGTGGTCGCCGTAGCCCAGCACGTCGGCGCATTTCTCCGCCATCATACAGGCACCGATGGGCAGACCGCCGCCCAGTCCCTTGGCGGTGGTGACCACATCGGGGGTGATACCGTAGTGCTGGTAGGCATACAATTTGCCGGTGCGGCCGTTGCCGGTCTGCACCTCGTCCACCATCAGCAGGATGTCTCGCTGGGCACAGAGCGTAGCCATCCCCTTAACAAACTCGTCGGTGAGATTCAGCACACCGCCCTCGCCCTGCACGCACTCAAACAGCACGCCGGCCACCTTGTTCTCATTCAGCACCTTCTCGAAGGCTGCCAGATCATTGGCGGGTGTATGGACAAAGCCGGAGGTCAGTGGCTGGAACAGGGTGTGAAAATGATCCTGCCCCGTGGCCGCCAGCGTGGTGAGGGTGCGCCCGTGGAAGCTGTTTTGCAGGGTCACGATCACGTGATGGTCGCTGCCCTTTTTTTCGGCAGCATATTGGCGGGCCACCTTGATGGCGCATTCGTTGGCCTCGGCGCCGGAGTTGGCGAAGAACACCTTGCTCATCCCCGTGCGGGTGCACAGCTCTTCCGCTAAATTGGCGCAGGGCTCGGTGTAGTACAGATTGGAGGTGTGCTGCACCGCCGCCAACTGGGCGGTGACCGCCGCCTGCCACGCTTCGTCCGCATAGCCGAAGGCGGTGACACCGATGCCGGTGCCCATATCGATATACCGTTTGCCGTCGGCATCCCAGCACTCACTGCCCTTGCCGTGGAGGATCTCTACGGGCTGGCGGTTGTAGGTGGCGGCAACGTACTGTTTGTCTAATTGTGTGATGCTCATAGTCAGTCCCCCGTCACCATGGTACCGGCGCCCTCGTCGGTGAGGATCTCCATCAGGATGGAGTGGGGTACCCGACCGTCCATAATGATCACGTTCTTGACGCCCTTGTGGATGGCTTCAATGCAGCAGTCCACCTTGGGGATCATACCTCCGGAGATGACCCCCTCCTCATACAGCCCCTTGGCCTGAGAGATGGTCAGTTCGGGGATGAGGGTGTCGGGATCGTCCTTGTCCCGGAGGATGCCGGCAATATCGGTCATCATAATCAGACGCTCGGCACCCAGCGCACCGGCAATATAGGCGGCGGCGGTGTCGCCGTTGATGTTGTAGGCGTTGCCCTCGTGGTCGCTGGCTACGGTGGAGATTACGGGGATATAGTTCTTTTCCAGCAGGTCGGTGATGGGTTGGGTGCGGATCTTGGTGATCTGTCCCACGAAGCCCAGTCGCTCGTCCTTCATCTTGGCCTCGATGATGCCGCCGTCCATACCCGACAGACCCACCGCGTGACCGCCCTTCTTTTGCAGGAGGGTCACCAGCGACTTATTCACCTTGCCCGCCAGCACCATCTGCACGATGTCCACCGTCTCCTTGTCGGTGACTCGCAGACCGTCCACAAAGACCGCCTCTTTGCCGAACTTCTTCATCACGTCGCTGATCTCGGGGCCGCCTCCATGGACCAGCACCACCTTGACACCGATGAGCCACAGCAGAGCAATGTCCTCCATCACCTGCTGTTTGAGCTCTTCGTTGATCATGGCGTTGCCGCCGTATTTGATGACCACTACTTTGCCGTTATACTGCTTGATGTACGGCAGCGCCTCGGTCAGTACGCGGGCCCGCTGGGCATTGGTAAACTCAATACTGTTCATTGTTATCACACCTTATGTACGGTAGTCACCGTTGATCTTTACATAATCGTAGGTCAGGTCGCATCCCCAAGCGGTGGCGCAGGCGGCGCCGCTGTTCAGTTCGATGAGGATGTCGATCTCTTTTTCCAGCAATATCGCCTTAGCATCCTCCTCGGAGAAGGGGATGCCCGCGCCGCTTTGACACACGGAGATGGTGCCCTTGGCGGAGCGGAAGCTCACGTCCACCTTCGTCACGTCCACGGTCGCGCCGCTGTAACCGATGGCGCACAGCACCCGACCCCAGTTGGCGTCGGCGCCGAACATGGCCGCTTTCAGCAGGCTGGAACAGATGACGCTCTTAGCCACCGTTTTGGCGGTGGCGGTGTCGGCGGCTCCGGTGACGGCGCATTCCAGCCGCTTGGTGGCGCCTTCGCCGTCGGCGGCGATCATCCGACACAGGGACACGGTGACCGTGTTCAGCGCCTGCATAAAGGCGGCAAAATCTTCCCCTTCGGCGGTGATGACTGCGTTGCCGGCCATTCCGTTGGCCAGCACCGTCACCATATCGTTGGTGGAGGTGTCACCGTCCACGCTCACCATATTGAAAGTGTCCTTAATATCCGCCTGCAAGGCTTTTTGCAACATCGCAGGAGAGATAGCGGCGTCGGTGGTGATGAATACCAGCATAGTCGCCATATTGGGATGGATCATCCCGCTTCCCTTGGCGATACCGCCCATACGGCAGGTCTTACCTCCCAGCGTAAACTCCACCGCCACCTCCTTCTTGATGGTGTCGGTGGTCATAATGCCCTCGGCGGCGGCGTCTGAGCCGTCCGTGGACAGGCTGTTCACCAGCGTGGGGATGCCGTCGGCAATGGGGGTGATGTCCAGCGGCTGACCGATGACGCCGGTGGAGGCCACCACCACGTCAGCGGGGGCGATGGACAGTGCGTCGGCTACTAAGGAGCTCATTTGCTCCGCCACCTGAATGCCGTCGGCGTTGCAGGTGTGGGCGTTGCCGCTGTTACAGATGATCGCGCGGGCATAGCCGTCGGCGATATGCTGTTTGGTGACGGTGAGGGGAGCGCCCTTCACCAGATTGGTGGTGTATACCGCCGCGGCGGCGGCAGGCACCTGACTGACGATCAGAGCCAGATCTTTCTTGGTGCGGTTTTTGCGGATGCCGCAGTGGATACCGCCGGCGGTGAAGCCGGTGGCGGCACAAACACCGCCGGAAATAGGCTGAATCATACAAAACCTCTCAAATTACAAGCCCGGTGGTTTCGTCCACCCCGAGCAGGATATTCATATTTTGGATGGCGGCGCCGGAAGCACCCTTGCCCAGGTTATCAAAACGGGCGGTGAGCAGAAGGCGCTCTTCGTTGCCGCTGACGGTCAACTGCATACCGTCCCGACCCGACAGGGCCGCGGCAGACAGGAATCCGCTCTCGTCCGCAGCGTCGCAATAGGTGACCAGCGCCCCCGTATAGGTGGTGCGGTACATCTCGCGGATGTCCTCCGCCGACCCTTTCAGATCGCCGGCGAACAGGGGCACCGTCACCTCCATACCGCTGTAAAAATCTCCCACGATGGGGCAGAAGATGGGACTGTTTTCCAGTCCGCACACCATCGCCATCTCGGGCAGGTGTTTGTGGGATTGGGTGAGCCCATACTGACGGGGGGCGTCCAGCAGGGGATCCCGCTCTGCCTCTTCGTAGGCGGCGATCATGGGTTTGCCGCCGCCGGAATATCCCGTCAGGGAGAAGCAGGTCAGGCGGACATCGGCCCCGATCAGTCCCGCCCGTACCAAGGGCGCCACCAGTGCCACAAAGCCGCTGGCGTGGCAGCCGGGGTTGGCGATGCGCTTGGAGGCGGCCACCGCCTCGGCACCCACCAGCTCGGGAAAACCGTAGGTCCAGCCTACCGCCGTGCGGTGGGCGGTGGAGGTGTCGATGATGGCGGTGTTCGGGTTATCCACCAGACTCACCGCCTCACGGGCGGCGGCGTCAGGAAGACACAGAAAGGCGATGTCGGCGCTGTTCAGCGCCACCCGACGGGCCTCGGTGTCCTTGCGTAGCTCCTCTGGGAGGGACAAAATCTGCAGATCCTCCCGCTGTGCCAAGCGCTGATAGATACGCAGGCCGGTGGTGCCGGCGCTGCCGTCAATAAATATCTTTGTCATGCCAGTTGTTCCTTTACGTACGCAATTTGTGCTTCTACCGAGGCGATGGAGGTGCCGCCCTCGCTGATGCGGGTCTCCACGCAGGCGGTCAGGTCAATGGCCGCGTACACCTCCTCGGTGAACAGGTCGCTGTATTCCTTATAGACCGACAGGGGCAACTCTTCCAGCACCGTGTTGTGAGCGATGCAGTGGGCCACTAATTGACCTGCGATCTTGTAGGCACTGCGGAAGGGCAGTCCTTGCTTGACCATCCAGTCAGCCAGGTCGGTGGCGTTGATGAAGCCCTTTTGGGCGGCCTTTTTCATGTTCTCGGGGAGGGCGGTGAGGGTCTCCACCATACCGGTGAATACTTCCAGACACATCTTCACCGTGTCCACCGCGTCAAAGACCGCTTCCTTGTCCTCCTGCATATCCTTGTTGTAGGCCAGAGGCAGTCCTTTGAGGGTGGTGAGCAGCGCCATCAGGTCGCCGTACACCCGTCCCGTCTTGCCGCGGACCAGTTCCGCCATATCGGGGTTCTTCTTCTGAGGCATAATGGAGGAGCCGGTGGTGTAGGCATCCGACAACTGCACGAACTTAAATTCCCAGCTGGACCAGAGGATGATCTCCTCGGAGAAGCGGGACAGGTGCATCATCAGGGTGGCCAGTGCTCCCATCAGCTCAATGCAGAAGTCCCGATCGGACACCCCGTCCAGACTGTTGCGGGCGATCTCGCTCATCCCCAGCCGTGCCGCCTCAAAGCGGCGGTCGGTGGCATAGGTGGTGCCCGCCAGCGCACAGCACCCGATGGGGGAGACAAGGGTGCGCTTTTTGCAGTCCGCCAGCCGCTCCAGATCCCGTAGCAGCATCATCCCGTAGGCCATCAGATGATGACCGAAGGTGATGGGCTGGGCCCGTTGCAGATGGGTGTAGCCGGGCATAATGGTGGCCTTGTATTGTTCCGCCTTGTCGGTGACGGCGGCCAGCAGATCGCGGGTCAGGGCGGTGATGGTGTCCATCTCCTCGGCCAGATACAGCCGCAGATCCAGCGCCACCTGATCGTTACGGCTGCGGGCGGTGTGCAGTTTTTTGCCCACGTCCCCCAGCCGCTGGGTGAGCACCTGTTCTACGAACATATGAATATCCTCGCAGGTCATATCAAAGACCAGCACGCCGCTGACCAGATCCTCCAGCACCGACTGCAATCCGTCGATGAGGGTGGCGGCTTCCTCTTGGGTGATGATGCCCTGCGCCCCCAGCATGGCCGCGTGGGCCATACTGCCGGTGATATCCTGCCGATACAGCCGACAGTCGAAGCGGATGGAGGAATTGAAATCGTCTGCGATCTGTGCGGTGTTGCCGTCGGTGACGCCCGCCCACATTTTTGCCATGGTGAAATCACACTTTCTCAATAAAATGGGTAATGACATAGTGGGGGAAAGCCCCCACTATGTCATAAAAAAGGTCTTAGTTCAGTTTGCCCTGCTCCCGGAGCGCCTGCACCTTGGTGGGCAGACCCCACAGATTGATGAAGCCCTGCGCATCCTTCTGGTCGTAGTCGGACTCGTCGAAGGTGGCCAGATTCTCGGAATACAGGGTGTAGGGAGAGGTCATACCGGCGGGGATGATGTTGCCCTTGTAGAGCTTCAGCTTCACGGTGCCGGTGACGTACTTGTTGGAATCGTCAGCGAAAGCGGACAGCGCCTCACGGACGGGGGAGAACCATTTGCCGTTGTAGATCAGGTCGGCAAAGTCGATGGCCAGCTTCTGTTTCAGGTGCAGGGTGTCCTTGTCCAGAGTCAGCATCTCCAGCTGCTCGTGGGCAAAGTACAGGATGGTGCCGCCGGGGGTCTCGTAGACGCCACGGTCCTTCATACCCACCAGACGGTTCTCCACGATGTCGATGATGCCGATGCCATTGGCGCCGCCCAGCTTGTTCAGCTCGGCGATGATGGCGGAGGCCTTCATCTTCTCGCCGCCCAGGGCCACGGGAGCGCCCGCCTCAAAGTCGATGGTGACATAGGTGGGGGCGTCGGGCGCCTGGAAGGGGCTGATGCCCATCTCCAAAAAGCCGGGCTTGTCGTAGTCGGGCTCGTTGGCGGGATCCTCCAGATCCAGACCCTCGTGGGACAGGTGCCACAGGTTCTTATCCTTGGAATAGTTGGTCTCGCGGCTGATCTTCAGGGGCACGTTGTGAGCCTCGGCGTAGTCGATCTCCTCGTCACGGGACTTGATATCCCACTCGCGCCAAGGGGCGATGATGGCCATGTCGGGAGCAAATCGCTTGATGGCCAGCTCGAAGCGCACCTGATCATTGCCCTTGCCGGTGCAACCATGGCAGATGGCGTCGGGGCCCTCTTCGATGGCGATCTCCGCCAGCCGCTTGCCGATGATGGGACGGGCGAAGGCGGTGCCCAGCAGATAGGTCTCGTACTTGGCGCCCATCTTGATGGAGGGGATGATCACATCATCCACCATCTCATCCACCAGATCCGCCACGATCAGCTTGGAGGCGCCGGTCTTGATGGCCTTCTCCTCCAAGCCCTCCAGCTCGTCCGCCTGACCCACGTTGCCGGCCACGGCGATGACCTCACAGTTGTGGTAGTTCTCTTTCAGCCACGGAATAATGATGGAGGTGTCCAAGCCGCCGGAATAGGCCAGAACCACCTTTTTGATGTCTTTCTTGTTCATAATGCATTGCCTCCTTGGTACTTGAATAAATATGCGGACGGCACATCGCCGTCTCAAACGTTATTGCCTATTATAAATACCTTAGCTATGTTTGTCAAGCACTTTTTTGAAAGAAAATGAATATTTTTTCAAGAATATGCTGTAAATATGCATTTTTATTGTATATATGCATAATTCCGTGTAAAAACCTAAGGGGTGTACGGAGCGAGGTTGCATTTTTCGCGGATATATGGTATACTGAAACAGAAAGTGGGTGAATGTAAGTGGCATGGTACATTCTTTGTGTAACTCCTTTTTGGTTCAGTGTGTATTGTTTCAAAAACGGGGACAAATGGAGCGGAATCATACTTTTGATTATTGGTATTGTGTTTTTTAGTATGCGTTTGATTTCTTCAGCTTACGGATGGTTCGAAGTGTAATGTGCGCACGAATCATATTAAAAGAGATCTTTTGTAACGAAAAAAGCCACCCTGTGACCGTCGGGTCACAGGGTGGCTTTTATGCGTTCTATTACTGGGGTTTGCGGGGCAGAACGATAGCGGCCACGATATAGGCCAGAATGCCGCAACCGGCAAACAGAACGGCCAGCGCCCATACGAGTCGAATGATGGTGGGATCGATGTTAAAATACTCGGCAATGCCGGCGCACACGCCGTCGATCTTCTTATCCGTGCTGGATTTATACAGTCTTTTCTCCATAACAGTCACCTCTTGTGTTTGATGGGATCACTATTATCATTATACAATATTCCTCGCCATATTGCAACAAAAATCGGAAAAAGGATGAATATAAAACAAGGGCAGGACCCGCAGGTCCCGCCCTACCGGACAAATTGGATTTTATTTGTATTTGGCTTTAAGTGTTAGAATGTTTTCTTCGATTTTTTTGATGACTGTTTTAAACTCTTCATCGGATTTTCCCGTGGGGTCTTCTAATCCCCAATTATCATCAAAAGGTTCTCCTATAAAAGGACATTCCACATTACAACCCATTGAAATTGCCATATCGGGATTGGGAATATCCGTAATCAATTTTGAATACTGTGTTTGCTCCATATCGATGCCATACAGTTCTTTCATAATTCTGACGGCATCTTGATTGATTTGCGGCTTGGTTTCGGTGCCGGCCGAATAGAAGTCAAACTGATCCCCGGCAAGATGGTTTCCCAATGCTTCTGCAATTTGGCGGCGGCACGAATTATGAACACAAATAAAGGCGATCTTTTTCTTTGTGTTTTCATAGAATGGACACTCTTGCTGTATGCACTGATTATTCATACGAGAACGAGAACAGGTTACTTGATTCATTTCCATAGTAACCCCTAACTTCTCGTTTGTGAATTTGATCGCTTCAACAATGGCAAGATACGAATCTCTTTTGCAACAACGGGGGCCACCGTTTTTTCCTATTGCTTCCAAGGCTCTTGCTGTCATTTGGTTGGAAAGTCCCCAAGCTTCTTTTGCCAATGGGGTTGATTTTAATGCAATAGAAACATACATACCCGTGCTGATGCCGGCACCGCAAGCACCCCAAAATCCACAAGCCCCACCCGGCACTTGCTTTCCTCTTTTTTGCATTTCATAAAGTGCGGTTTTTAAATCTATCTCTCCCCCCGCATTTCTATAAGCAGTTAAAAGCGCGGAGCCAACCATAGTGTGGTGTTCGGGTCCGTGCATATGGCAGGAAGGGATAGACATTAGTTCTTCCATGATCTCGATAGGATTTTTGGATTTACTGTTAAAGCAGATCGAAATGATGTTGTCCATTCCGCTTGTATGACATTCGTCACATACGAAATGACCGTTTATACACCTTGTTTTGCTGCTTTGTTTTTTATGACAAAGTTCACATTCCATTGCTTCATCCGCAGCGAGATATTCTAACGGCGCTTTGCAAATCAAGCATTCTTCATTCATTCCGATCACCTCGTCGATTTTTGTTCATCTAACTGAATTATATGCCCTGTAACGAGTATTTGCAAGATGATTACAAAAAGAAAATAATTATTGTGATGAATAAAGAGTCTTATATAAAAGAAAAAGAGTCATAAAGATTCTATAAGAATCGTTACAACTCATGAAGATTGTGGAATCATTGAAATTCCAAGTGATTTATGGTATAATTCAATTAGGATATTTGAAATTGCATAAGGGGGATTATGTGTGAACACCCGAAATAGTTGCTATACATATTTTAAGATAGTCGGAGATTTCAATCCCGATGAGGTATCTGAATTATTAAGCCTCACTCCCGAGAAATCTTGGAAAATTGGAGATTTACGACGCAACGGCTCCAAGTATGATTTTGCTCTTTGGGAAATTGGGAGATGCACAGAATATGATGTTAAAGTTGAAAATCAGATGCGAAAAACCATTTCAGTATTACAAGATAAAATCCCGTTACTTAATCAAATAAGACAAAAAATGACGTTTCTTTTGTCTTGGAAATTGTACCAACGATTTATGTAGATGATACAAATCCCTGCCTCGCTCCATCTCTTGATGTGATTGATTTTTGTCATGCAACAAGAACAGAAATTGATATTGACTTGTACGTTTACGATTCAAATGATGAATAATCAAACAATAGGAGGTTAGAATATGCAGTTTAAACTTCTTGATAACATTGCAGAAATTAGGGATGCCTTTCTAAACCGTTTTGTCATGTCTTGGGAAGAGTTTCAAATCAAACAAAAAGAATGGATTGCCGAAATGGCAAAAACCAACTATCCCATCAACATAGAGTGGTACGAACAATCTTATATGTGGGACAGGATGAATCCTGCTTTTCCTCGTGTATCTATGGAAGAAGCTTTGGCATTTTTAAAAGAACACTGTGGCACTGTGCTTTTTATGTCCGAAAAAGGCGAGGACACTTATTACCAAGGTAAAAAGCTCATCAATTTTGTTGCCGAAGCAGATGCTGATACTTTGGCGTTGAGAATTGAACAGGAGTGGTTTGACTCTTACAAATTAGCAGAGCAGAATATGTATGATGCCGATGCATTTCTTCCAGAGGACTTGTATGTTTTTGATTTGTCAATGAAATGGTGTGTGGTATTTACCCATGAAACGACCGATTGGGAATCAGAAATCGACAACCCGATGAAAGCCGCAGAAAGCAGATATTGCATTATTTGTAAAATATAAACATTTACAATATCCCAACAAAAACACCCTATGACTTTTTACGGTCATAGGGTGTCTTCATTTTTTCATTTGTCGTAAATGTGTCGTAAATCGGTTTTTATAGAGTTTAGAAAACCCTGTAATACCGCTATTTTACGGCATTTCTCAATCAAGGGGCTTCATCGTGGGGAAGAGGATGACCTCGCGGATGGTGTCGGCGCCGGTGAGCAGCATCACGCAGCGGTCGATGCCCATGCCCATGCCACCCGTGGGGGGCATACCGTATTCCAACGCGATGAGGAAACCCTCATCCAGCATCTCGGTCTCGTCGTCGCCGCGCTCCCGCTGCTCCGCCTGCTTGACAAAGCGCTCCCGCTGATCCAGCGGGTCGTTCAGCTCGGAGTAGGCATTAGCCAGCTCGCTGTGGCATACAAACAGTTCGAAGCGCTCGGTCAGGCGGGGATCCACCGGGGACTTCTTGGTTAGGGGGCTGACCTCCACGGGATACATCGTAATGAAGGTGGGCTGGATCAGCTTTTCCTCCACCCGCTGATCGAAGCAGGCGTACAGGGCGTTGCCCCAGGTGCGCTCGGCGGCCTCGGCCAACTCTACGCCGATGGCCTCGGCGGCGGTCA
>JAZOWI010000054.1:0-29278 GCA_045659145.1 Acutalibacteraceae bacterium
CCGCTTGCTGTTCTTGCTCAACAATACGCTGTTCGATCTCTTCGTTCTGCTTTTTCAGGTCCACAATCTGCTGTTCCAGCAGTCGCTTGTGACCAGCCGCATCCACCTGACGCAAGTGCAACTCATTAATGGCGGTATGCAGACCCTCGATTTCTTTCTCGTATCCCAACACAGCGAGTTTTTGCTCAGCGATCCGCTCGGACAACTGTTCCCGTTGTTCGGAAAGTTGCTGACGACCGCCGGTCAATTCGGCCAGACGATCCTCGATCTCCTTCTGCTTTACCGCGAGCTGCTCCGCTTCGGCGGCCGCGGCATCCATAGCCGTCTGACACTGAGCGGCACGTTCATTAAGAGACACGATCTCATCCGCCGCTTCTTTGGCGGCCTGTTTGTTCTGGTCGGCCTGTTCTTGCAAACGGCGCACTTCACCTTCCAGTCGGATCTTATCCTCCTGAGCGGTGGTCAGCTCACCACGCGCACCGGTCAACTGCGCCTCTACGGCGGCGGTATCCTGCTGTAAGCGGCGGTATTCCTCACGGGCCGTCTCTAATTCTTTCATTTTTTCCGTCGCCACTTGACGCAGACGGTCAATTTCCGTGCGACGAGACATCAGTCCGGCACCCTTAACAGTGGAACCACCGGTCAGGGAGCCGCCGGCATTGATCACCTGTCCGTCCAAGGTCACGATACGGAACTTGTATCCGTGACGACGGGCCATTGATACGGCATAATCCATATCCTCCGCCACCACGGTGCGTCCCAGCAAATACTTGGCGATGCCGTCGTATTTGGGCTCGTAGCTCACCAAATCGCTGGCAAGGCCCACAAAACCAGGATCGTCAGAGGGAATAGACGACAAGGTATTACCCTTTACAGAAGTAAGAGGTAAAAACGTAGCGCGACCGCCCTTGGTCTCGTTCAGATAGCGGATACCCTTTTTCGCATCCTCTTCCCGTTCGCAAATGAGGTTTTGCGCCGCATTGCCCAAGGCGGTCTCGATTGCCAAGGCGCAGGCGGCATCCGCCTGAATCAAACGGGACACAGGACCCAGGATACCCTGCAAAGCGCCCCGCTCCGCCTGCTTAATCACCGCGCGGACCGAGCTCTGGAAACCTTCCAGATTACGCTCCATTTCCTCCAACATACGCACACGGCGCTGTTTCTCTTCTACGTCCAAGGACAACTTGTCCAACGCTTCCTTGGACGCGTTAAGTTTAGCGGAACGGTTCTGATAACGGTATTCATAACCGGAAAGGGTATTCTGCAAGCTCTCCGCCTTTTCCGCACAGATTTTGAAAGCCTCTTGGCTGTCATTGAGTTCGGATGCTGCCGCTTCCGCCTGCTGGGCGCGCAGCGTAGCCGCCGCCGTCAATTGAGACAGGCGCAGAGTGATCTCGCGCAAGGAGGATTCGTTGGTAACTCCATTCACTCGCACTTCGGAGATTTGCAGGGCAAGACGGGAAGCCTCCGCAGACAACTGCTCAATCTGACCGGAGGTCTCATCACTGCTGCGAGCCAGCGCCTCCACTTCTTCGGTCAAGGTCATCCGCTGCTGCTCCGCCTCGCTGATAGCAACTTTTCTCTCCTCAATATCTTTATAGCGTTGCGCAATTTCTTCATCAATATGCAGGTTGCCCTCTTCTGCGCTGGCGATCTCCCCTTCCACACGCTGCACGTTCTCATTGTTGTGGAAAATATCGTTGCGCAACACCGCTACCTGACTGTCGCATACCGCCGCCTGCTCTTCAAGGGCGGATGCGGCACGGCGCACCTCATCCATTTGGATCTCCAGCTGCTGGGCCGCCAGGGCGATGCGCTCCACCTCTTCGCTGAACTCGTCGATAGAAGCGCCTGCCGCCTCATACTGCAACCGTGCATTCTCCAGCTTGGCGTCCAGATCGCGAAGAATGCCGCGGGAATCGTTCATGGTACGCAACCACAGACCGATTTCCAGCTCCTTTTTCTCCCCCGCCAATTCCAAGAACTTCTTAGCCTTATTGGCTTGGGTCTCCAAAGGACCGACGCGATCCTCCAACTCCTGCAAAATATCGTGCAGGCGATCCAGATTATCCTGGGTTTTACGCAGGCTGTTCTCTGCCTTGTCTTTCTTATACCGATACTTGGCGATACCCGCCGCCTCGTCAAAGATCTCGCGACGATTATTGGCGCGCGAGGTGACGATCTCGTCGATTCGTCCCTGACCGATGATGGAATAGCCGTCACGACCCAAACCGGTGTTCATAAACAGCATACGAATATCCTCAAGGCGCACAGTAGCACCGTTGAGCTGATATTCGCTGCCGCCGGAACGGTAGCAACGGCGGGTGACCCGCACCTCATCGGCATCCATTTCCAGCATACGAGTCGTATTGTCGATGATCAACGATACTTCTGCATAGCCCATAGGACGGCGCTGAGCCGTACCATTGAAGATCACGTCCTCCATCTTCGAGCCGCGCAACGATTTGCTGGACTGTTCACCCAGCACCCATTTGATCGCATCGCTGATGTTGGACTTACCGCTACCGTTGGGTCCCACAACGGCGGTCATGCCGTCGCTGAAACTCAACACGGTCTTATCGGGAAAGGATTTAAATCCGTGTAATTCCAATGCTTTCAGAACCAAAGCGTTTTTCCTCCTTTGGTGAAATTAGGCTTAGTTATATCCCATCAATTTCAGGGCTTCCCGAGCCGCCTGCTGCTCGGATTCTTTTTTACTGCGGCCGCGACCTACACCAATGACATTGGAGTTCAGGTGCACCTCACTGACAAAGGTCTTATTGTGATCGGGACCGGACTCGCCGGACAGGACATATTCCAACCGTTCACCGGGATTCTGTTGGACGATCTCCTGCAAGGCGGTCTTATAATCTTTGAATTGACGGCGGCGCTGGGTCTCTGCCTCAGGGATGATGAAACGGAACACAAACTTTTCCGCCGGTTCCATGCCGCCATCCAAGTAGATAGCTGCCAGAACGGCCTCATACATATCCGCCAGAATGGACGGACGCTCTGCACCGCCGCTGTGCATTTCGCCGCGACCCAGCCGCATATATTGCCCTAATCCCAGTTGTTTGGAATAGGAACAAAGTGCTTTCTCACACACCACGGCGGCCCGCAGTTTGGTGAGCTCTCCCTCAGGACCACGATCCTTCTCATACAGATAGCGAGCCGTGATGAATCCCAGCACCGAATCGCCCAAAAACTCCAGCCGTTCATAGTGTTCCGTATGGATATGTCCTTCGTTAGCAAAGGAAGAGTGGGTCAGCGCTTTTTCCAGCAACGACACATTGTCAAACGTATAGCCGATCTCTTTCATAAGCAGAGATAAATCTTTCGCCACGACCCATCACTCCTTTCCGCACAAATAATCCTCAACATAGCCAACCACGTCTTCCACGGTCTGAAACTCATCCAGCGTGTCATCATCTATCGTGACCCCGTACATCTCACCTAAGAATACCGCCATATCCTCCCGCTCGTGGGGAGCGATATTCAGGTTGTCCAGCGTGGCGGCCATCTCCACTTCTTCGGGATCACAACCGTATTTCTCACAAAACAGAAAGGTCAGAACCTCCAGCACTCTCATACCGCAGACTCCTCGTTTTCTTTCTTCTTACCCAATGTGGCTTCGATCTGTTCAACCGCACCGCTGGCGGCAAACTCTGCCGCAATACGGATGGCACTGCAAAAACCTTTCGCCTGAGAATTGCCGTGTGCCTTGATAACGGGTTTGTTGACGCCCAACAGTACTGCACCGCCGTATTCGGAGGTAGACAACTTTTTCTTTAAAGTGCGCAGGCCGGGCATCACCAAGGCGGCGCCGAACTTAGTGCGCAGAGAAGACATAAACGATGCTTTCAAGTTTTTAAGCATCATATCCACGGTGCCTTCCAAGGTTTTCAGCAACACGTTACCGGCAAAGCCATCCGCCACCACCACATCGGCCACACCGGCAGGTACATCACGGGCTTCCACGTTACCGATGAAATTAAGTCCGCATTCTTTAAGAAGAGGGAAAGTGGCCAGTTGCAGTTCGCCACCCTTGGTATCCTCGGTACCCACGTTGAGCAGGCCCACACGGGGACCGCCCTCGCGAGGATACATATGAGACATATAGATGCTGCCCATATGGGCAAACTGCACCAACATCTCGGGGCGACAGTCCGCATTGGCACCGCAGTCGATCAGCATAAAGGGCTGATCGTCCGAAGGCATAACGGGAGCCAAAGCAGGACGGGAGACGCCTTTGATACGCTTAACAATAAATGTACCACCCATCAGCAACGCACCGGTGCTGCCGGCACTCACCACCGCGTCTCCTTGTCCCTCTGCCAACAAACGCAAAGCAACCGCCATGGAGCAATCCTTATGTTCACGGAGAATGCTCTTAGGATGATCCTCCATCGTCATCACATCGGGAGCGTGGACGATCTCCATATTCTCCAAGGAAATCGAATTGTCAGTGGCGACCTGACGCAGCACCGTCTCATCGCCGGTCAAAACAATGTGATGACCATAGGCGGCAACCGCCTGTGCCGCACCTTTCAGAATCTCCAACGGCGCATTATCTCCGCCGAAAGCATCTACAATAATTCTCATTTATTCGTCCTCGCTCTCTGTTGCCGGAAACAATTCCGGCATATCCTTGATCATCTGATCCAATTGCACCAATGCACGCTGTGCCAAAGCCCCATAACGTTGTTTTTTATCACGGATATGGGTGTCTAACGTGGGTAGGATTCCAAAATTAGCGCCCATCGGCTGATAATCCTCATTGGGTTCGCTCACGTGGGCTGAAAGGGCACCCAACATAGTTTCCCGCGGCAGAATAACGGGAGCTTCACCACGTACGGTACGCACCGCATTGAGCCCCGCCAAGATACCGGAGCCTGCCGACTCCATATATCCCTCTACACCGGTCATTTGGCCGGCAAAGAACAAGGTGGGACGGCTTCTCAACCGAAAAGCCGCATCCAACAACGCAGGCGCATTCAAAAAGGTGTTGCGATGCATCACACCGTACCGCATAAACTCGGCCTTTTTCAGTGCCGGAATCATACCGAATACCCGTTTCTGCTCAGGGAACTTGAGGTTCGTCTGGAAACCGACCAGATTGTACAGGGTACCCTCTTCATTCTCGGCACGTAACTGGACCACCGCCCACGGACGGTGCCCCGTATGAGGATCCCGCAGCCCCACCGGCTTCATCGGGCCAAAGCGGATGGAATCACTGCCTCGCTTTGCCAGCACCTCAATAGGCATACACCCTTCATACACGGTCAGCTTATCAAACTCGTGAAGCGGCGCACTCTCCGCTGTGATCAGCGCCTGATGAAAGGCCTCGTACTCTTCTTTGTTCAGCGGACAATTGATATAATCTCCTTCTCCGCTTTCCTCCCGATTATAGCGCGAGGCACGAAAAGCGCTGTTCATATCCACGCTGTCCGCCGTAACAATAGGCGCCGCCGCGTCATAGAAATGAAGTCCGCCACCACATAAGGCGGCAATGGACTCGGCAAGAGGATCCGAAGTCAAAGGACCGGAAGCAACAATCACCACTCCCTCCTCCGGAACAGAGGTTACCTCCCCTTGCATTACCGTAATCAGAGGATGGTTGCGAATCTTCTCGGTCACCATAGCGGAGAACCGATCCCGATCCACTGCCAAAGCTCCACCGGCAGGTACAGCACATTCATAGGCGATGGGCACACAAAGGCTCCCCAGCCTCCGCATCTCCTCTTTGAGGAGACCGGCGGCACTTTCCACACGGCGCGCTTTCAAGGAATTGGAGCAGACCAGTTCGGCAAATCCGGTACTGCGATGTGCCGGAGTGTATTTCTCCGGTTTCATCTCCCACAGGGTCACCGGTATTCCCCGCTGTGCCACCGCCCAGGCGGCCTCACAGCCGGCCAGACCGGCGCCGATTACCGTAACGGACATACTCTGCTCCTTTCTGTTATATCACTTATCGTCGCCGCAACCGGGGGTCAGGCAAATCAGTTCGGCACTCTTTCCCTTCTTGCGGAACAAGGTCTTTCCGCAACGGGGACACAATTCTTTACTGGGTTCATTCCACGTGGCGAAATTGCACTTAGGATAGTTGGCACAACCGAAGAACTTGCGCCCCCCCTTGGATTTCTTAGCCACAATGGCGCCGCCACACTGGGGACACACGCCGTCTGTGGACTCTACAATGCGACGGGTGTTCTTACAGGTGGGATAGCCGGGACAGGCCAGGAACTTACCGTAACGACCCGTCTTAATGACCATACGGCGACCGCACAGTTCACACACCTCGCCGCTCTCCACCTCCGGCACACGCACCTTTTCCAGATTCTCTTCGGCGCGGCGCAGGGCCACCACAAAGCCCTTATAGAACTCTTCCAGTACCTTGACCCAATTCGCTTTACCGTTCTCCACACCGTCCAATTGTTTTTCCATGTGAGCGGTGAACTCCAGATCCACGATCTCAGGGAACTGTTCTTTCATCAGCTGGGTAATGATCTCACCCAGAGAGGTAGGTTTCAGCGATTTACCATCCCGCTCCACATACTCGCGGTTCAGCACGGTGCTGACCGTGGGCGCATACGTAGAAGGACGACCGATGCCGTTCTCTTCCATGGCCTTAATGAGCGTGGCTTCTGTATAACGGGAGGGCGGCTGCGTGAAGTGCTGATTGCCGACGATTTCACGACAAGACAAGGTGTCCCCTTGCTTGATCACGGGCAAGGGCTTGTTTTCATCATCCTTCTCATCCTTGCCTTCCACATACAGCACGGTGTGACCCTCAAACTTGACGGTATAACCGGAGGCCTTAAAGATATAATCGCCGGCGGCAATATCTACCTGACAGGTGTTTTGAATCTGATCTGCCATCAAGCTGGCCATAAACCGCTCCCAGATCAGTTTATACAAACGATACTGATCAGAGGTCAGCGAATCCTTGACCTGAGCCGGTGTTAAAGAAGGAACCGACGGACGAATCGCTTCGTGAGCATCCTGCGCCGAGCTCTTCGTCTTGAACACACGCGCTTTGGCAGGCAGATACTCATTGCCGAAGGCGGAACGAATATACTCGTTACCGGCTCTGCGTGCTTCATCAGAAATGCGCAAGGAATCGGTACGCATATAGGTAATCAAACCGGTGGCGCCCACATTGGCGATCTCCACACCTTCATAGAGTTCCTGAGCCGCCTTCATCGTGCGGCGGGAAGAGAAGTTCAGCTTACGGTTGGCCTCTTGCTGCAAGGTGGAAGTGGTGAAGGGCGGTGCGGGGGCTACACGGCGCGTGCCCGTCTTCACGTTCTCTGCCACATAGGTGGCATTCTTCAACTGAGCGAGAATAGCATTGGCTTGTTCTTCATTAGTGATCTTAATTTTTCCCTTAGCATCGCCGAAGAAACGAGCAGGGAACGCGCGACCCTTTTCGGTAACCGACAAGGAGGCATCCAGCGTCCAGTACTCTTCACTGACAAAGGAACGGATCTCCTGCTCACGATCCACCACCAAACTGACGGTGGCCGACTGGACACGACCCGCAGACAAACCCTTGCGCACTTTCTTCCACAAGAACGGACTCAGTTTATAGCCCACAATGCGATCCAGTACACGGCGTGCTTGCTGAGCATTCACCAAATTGGTATCCAGAGTTCTGGGATGCTCCATACCCGTCGTGACCCCACTCCGTGTGATCTCATTAAAAGTCACACGCTTGGTACGGCTCTCCTCCACACCCAGCACCTGCGCCAGATGCCACGCGATAGCTTCTCCCTCGCGGTCAGGGTCGGTAGCCAGAAAAATATCATCGCTTTCCTGCGCCATGGATTTGAGTTGACGGATCAATCCGGTTTTGCCGGGGATATCCACGTAATGGGGACGGAAACCACGATCCACATCCACGCCCAACAAGGTTTTCGGCAGGTCGCGGATATGACCCATGGAGGCAACCACCTCATAGTCGTTACCCAAATACTTTTTGACAGTCTTTGCCTTCGCAGGCGACTCCATAATCACCAATTTTGCCATAGGAACTCTTCCTTTCTCTTCGAAAAGGCTAATTATACGCGTTTATACTGTTGACCGGCTGAGTTTTCCACACAACCGATCATTTCTAACTCTGTTAAGGTGACCAATAATGACGGAATGGTCATTCCCGTTGCCTGCGCCAACAGATCGACAGGCTGGGGCTGGTGGGTCAATTGGGCATACACCCGTTTGGCATCTTCGGAAGCACTGTCGGGACAGGCAGTAACGGAAACGGCAATCTCTTGCTCATTTTTCGCCAAGGATTTTGCCTCTTTCTCTCGCTTTGGCTGTTTCCGCCCGGATCGTTGTTCTTGTACACCGATAGGTTGCTTCTCACACCGTTTCTGTGCCTCTTCTGCCAATTCCGCATCCAACATACCGGGAAACAGAGAATCATAATCCCGAATCACCTCAGCGGCGCGAATAATCAAGGTAGCTCCACCCTGAATCTCCTTGTGGGCGCCATCATTGCGATGACCGGCCAACGCACCGGGCAGTGCGTACACGTCTCTCCCCTGCTCTCGCGCCAACCGTGCGGTAATACGGGCGCCGCTACGGACCGGCGTCTCCCCCAAGCACACCGCTTGGGACAGTCCCGCCATAATGCGGTTGCGGATCGGGAACTGACATTTATAGGGTTCCCCGTGAGGGAACTCACTTAACAACAGACCGCCTTGGGCCAAGACGCGACGGCGCAGATCTGCGTTTTCACGGGGGTATTCTTCCGTAAGCGGGCAGGCCAGCACTAAGATAGTGATTCCACCCACATCCAACGCACCGCTGTGGGCCGCTCGGTCCACGCCGACGGCGCCGCCGCTCACCACTACCATACCTCCTGCCGCCAAACCGGCCGCCAAGGAATAGGCCTCACGGTACCCCTCTTGGGTCACGTGGCGGGTGCCTACCAAGGCTACGGCAGGTATCCTGTCCAGATCCGGAAGATTTCCTCTTGCATACAGCACCAAAGGGCAATCCGGCATCTGACGTAACGTGAGCGGATACATGGCATCGTCCGGCGTCAGCACCCAATCACCCAATGCCAGCACCCGATTCAGGATACGTCGGGAAAGATCCACGGATTTGTCCATCAAACGGCGGCGAAGAGGCTTATCCAGCCCTGCCTCGGTCAACACTTTCTCGTCCGCCTCGTAAATAGCTTTGGGATGTCCGAAACGATCCAGCAGGTCAGAAGCCATACGACAACCGGCCGGCAGCGCTTGTTGCAGCCATATCCAGTACATCCGACTGTCCATAGGTTCTCCCCCTTTTCGTTTTCAGTTACTCTTTCGGTCGGGTCATCTCCCAAAGAATGATCCCCGCCGCCATAGACGCATTCAGCGATTCCGCACGACCGGTCATAGGTATGGTGATCCGTCGGGTACAGGCCGCCACCGTTTCGGGTTTGAGTCCCGCCCCCTCGTTGCCGATGACAGCCACCGAACCGCCGCCCATCGCCACTGACGTGATCGGGGTAGCATCGCTGTCCACCACACACGCATATACCGATAGACCTTTTTCACGCAAGGTAGGAATCATCTCGGTCATACTGCCGCCACGAAGAATGGGCAACCGAAACACGCCGCCCATACTACTGCGCAGCACCTTGGGATTATACGGATCACAGCAACCGTCGGATAACAAAAGGCCCGACAGACCGAAAGCCTCTGCCGTACGGATGATGGTACCCAGGTTACCGGGGTCCTGAATATCCTCCAAAGCACTATAAATCCCTAATATATTTATTTTATCTATTATAAGCGAATTGTCAAGCATTTTTGCACAGCAAAACACACCTTGGGGGTTCATTGTATCTCCCATATAGCGAGACAGCTCCGCACTGATCTCCACCGTATTCTGTGCCACTGCCACAAGAGACTCCACCACATCACTGTAAATAGCCAGCGCCGACGCAGTATACAGCACCGTCTGTATCTCCACACCCGAGCGCAAAGCGTCGGAACACAACCGCGCCCCCTCAATGGCAAACAGACCGCATTCTCTTCGATATTTAGCGGAATCGTTCAGCCGACGCCATTCTTTGACCCACCGATTATCCTTGCTGGTGACCGTCATCCTTCTTTCCTCCTATCGGGACAAAGTAAAATTGCGTCCGACGGATTCCGTCGGACGCAACTCAAACTTATTACTTCAAGGCAGCCTTAGCCTGCTCGGTCAGAGCAGTGAAAGCAGCCGCGTCGGAAACCGCCAGCTCAGCGAGCATCTTGCGGTTCAGGGACACGCCGGCCTTTTTCAGACCGTTCATGAAGGTGGAATAGTTCATGCCGTTCATCTTAGCAGCGGCATTGATACGAGCGATCCACAAGCGGCGGAAATCGCGCTTGCGCTGACGACGGCCAATATACGCATACTGACCGGACTTCATAACCGCTTCCTTAGCGGTCTTAAACAGCTTGGACTTGGCACCGAAGTAACCCTTAGCCAGCTTCAGAACTTTCTTTCTTCTCTTGCGCGTCATCATAGCGCCTTTAATACGAGCCATTTTCTTTACCTCCGTCTCTAGCGATCAATTATTTGTAAGGGATCAGGCGCTTGATGGTGGCCAGATTAGTCTTATCAGCCGCCACAGTCTTGCGCAGGTTTCTCTTACGCTTGGTGGTCTTTTTGTTCAGGATGTGGGATTTGTAAGCATGACCACGGATCGCCTTGCCGGTCTTGCTCAGCTTGAAACGCTTCTTCGCACCGCTGTGCGTTTTAATCTTAGGCATAGTTTTTGTCCTCCTTAGTTGGTTTGTGTAAACAGGCGAACCTGTACGCAACGATTATTATTCCGCTTACTTAACGGGCTTGGGAGCCAGGAACATCAGCATGTTTCTGCCTTCCAGCTTGGCGGCCTTCTCGACCACTGCGAACTCCTCGCAGGCCTCGGCAAACCGCTTCATGGACTCAAGGCCCTTCTCAGGATGACCCATCTCACGACCACGGAAACGGATATTCACCTTCACCTTGTCGCCGTGCTCGACGAAACGCTTGGCCTGAGAAACCTTGGTGTTGAAGTCGCCCACATCGGTATTCAGACCCAGGCGAACCTCTTTGATGTCCACCACGTGCTGATTCTTACGGGCTTCTTTCTCTTTCTTGGCTTGCTCAAAACGGTATTTGCCGTAATCCATAATGCGGCAAACCGGCGGTACGGCCGTGGGAGCGATCTTAACCAGATCCAGTCCCGCATCATCCGCCATCTTCTGAGCATCGCGAGCAGACATAACGCCCAGCTGAGCGCCGTCAGCACCGATCAAACGAACCTCGTTGTCACGAATCTGCTCGTTGATCTGCATCTCCTTTTTGGCTATCGGAAACACCTCCATAACAGCATAACTACAACAAAAAAGCGGACAGCTAAGCTGCCCGCAACAAACAGGAACCCACCGCGTCCGCGGTAGGAATCGTGTCAATATCAACCCTTTGGAGCAAGATCCGGGGGTGAGAGCGGGCAACGCTCTGCTTCATTCGTCCCGATCATTATACCAGTACCCCCATCTCTTGTCAAGAGGTTTTTTCGTTTTTCTCCGAAAAAAACACCAAAGCCGTCAAATACACACTTGCAATTAATAAAGTAGGATTTCCATGCTGACGCAAAAACGACCAAAAACTCACCGTCGCCAAAGGGAGAAGAGTCAATGCAGAAGTTAATCGAAGCACCGTCGGAACAAGTGATTCAAAACCACACAAACACAAGACACACCGCAGGATCTCTCCCCCATCCAAGGAGGCAGTCGGCAACAGATTGAATATCGCCAGCAGCAGGTGGATCAAAGCGCTATACGAATGTCCTAAAAGCATCAAGATACAAAAAGTGACACCATTTACCAACGGTCCCGCTAAGGAAATTAACAAATTGTTCCCGTATCCGGTTAGTTTTTCTTTCATCCGTAGGCGCACACCAAAGGCGCCCACCACACACTCTTCGGGGCGGACTCCCAGCATCGTCATCGCCAGCAAGTGCCCACCCTCGTGTACAAGAGAAGCCAGCAGACAAGTCACGGCCAAACCATCCGGTTGCAGAATCAGCAACGCGGCTATCAAAGCGGGAAACAGCAAACTCAAACGCACCCTGATCCCACACAAACTCCATTCAAGCATAGCGCTGTGCCATCAGCATCTCAGTGGGATTATATACCATTCCGTCCGCACTCACTTGAATATGGACGTGAGGACCGGTACTGTCGCCGGTGCTACCGACTAAGGCGACTGTTTCACCTGCTTTTACCACGGTGTCTGCCGCTACAATCACTTGGGAACAGTGGGCATATAGAACTTCCACTCCGTCTCCGTGCTCCAATCGCACGTAACATCCCAAAGAAGCATCTTCCCCCGTGTCGATCACTCGTCCGAAAAACATGGACCGAATGGGGGTACCGGCTTCGGCGGCGATATCCACCCCGCGGTGAAACTCGGTTTCACCGGTGGTAGGATGGGTTCGGTAACCGTACGGTGACGTGAGAACCCCGTGGGCAACCGGCGCTACCGCCGGTTGCGACACACGTAAACATACCGTGGTTATGCCGGACAATTCCCCTTGATTCGGGGCATTTCCATATGTAAAGTCATCTTCCTTTACATCTTCTGTTCCCCCTATTTCCTCCTCTACATCCCGATCCCACCACAAGGCCAACGAGGTGAGCACCTCATTGGAGGACAAATAGTTGCGAAACAGTGCCTGTGCGTGGGTATACACATTGGGGCTGAGGGTTTTAAGCAACAGCGCCAACAGCAGAATAACACCACACGCCAAACACTGAACCCCCAACACGGAAAGAGGGGGTTTCTTCTCCCGTTTGTGCTCTTTTTCCTTCTCAGCGGCAACCCGCTGAGCTACCCACACCTGTTCTTTTTCTTGATCGTGAATGACCATAGTTGCCTCACACAATAATACAAATCAGTCCGTTGCATCCCTCGTTAATAATGCGCTCCACCGTTTCTTTCAGTTTCAGGCGGGCATCCTCCGGCATATGTACCAGTTTATTATGCAGACCTTCGTTGACCAATCCATAGAGGGAAGTGCCGAAGATGTTGGAATCCCATATTTTCGTGGGATCCTCCTCAAAACGCCCCAGCAGGTAATTGACCAGTTCCTCGCTCTGCCGTTCCGTGCCCACGATCGGACTTACTTCCGTGTGAATCTGCGCCTTCATCATATGGATGGAGGGTGCTGCCGCCCGCAAGCGCACGCCGTACCGACCGCTCTGTCGAATGATTTCCGGCTCGTTAAGGGTCATCTCTTCCATATCGGGCATCACGATGCCGTAACCGGTCTCCTCCACCTGCTCCAAAGCGGCACGCACTTTCTCATATTTCCTGCACACCGATGCCATATCGGTCATCGCCGCCATCAATGCGCCCTCATCCGCGATGGACAGACCGGTGGTTTCGCTAAGGATCTGATAAAAGAGTTCCGGCAGTAAAGTAACCGTCACGTTAGCCGACCCGTCTCCCAGATCCACCGTGTCCGTTCTGGCAGTCTCCACGTAACGGCACCCAACCATATTGGCTGCCAATCGCTCCGCATCCCCTACCCTTTTCACATCGGTACAGGACTTGCGCACCGCCTCCATTACAGCCACTCTAACGGGATGATTACGCTCCAACCGAAGCAGCCACCGAGGCAAACTAATGCCTACCTGCTGCAAGGGGAACTGAGACAACAGCGCCTGTAAAATCTGCAGGATCTCCTGCTCGGACATGGTCTGACAGTTGATAGGCACCACCGGCACCCCGTAGCGGGCGCTGAGTTCTTCTGCCAAACAGAGGGTTGCCTCCGCATGGGGATCCACCGCATTGAGCAGCACCGTAAAGGGCTTGTGCAGGTCCTTCAGCTCCTGCACCACCCTAGCCTCTACCTCCGCATATTCTGCGCGAGGAATATCCGCAATCGATCCGTCGGTGGTTATCACCAACCCCACAGTGGAATGGTCGCTGATGACCCGTCTCGTACCCTCTTCCGCCGCCATATTAAAGGGAATCTCTTCCTCATACCAAGGAGTTTTTACCATACGGGGTTGTTCCTCTTCGATATACCCCAAGGCGGACGGCACGATATACCCCACGCAGTCGATCAGGCGCACCCGCATATTGGAGACCCCGTTCAAGGAGATCCGCGCCGCCTGCTCGGGAATAAACTTAGGCTCCGTAGTCATAATGGTGCGCCCTGCCGCCGACTGGGGCAGTTCATCCTGCGCCCGCTCCCGACGGGTACCGTCCTCCATATGCGGGATCACCAGTTTATCCATAAATCGCTTAATAAAAGTGGACTTTCCGGTACGAACCGGACCCACTACCCCCAAGTAAATGTCGCCGCCGGTGCGGTTAGCCATATCTCTGTAAACACTGCTGACAGTTTCCATAGTCGGTTCCTCCGCTCGTTCTTTCGTTCTGTAAAGATGTATGAACGAGGGACGGGTTTTATGCACAGAAAAAGCCGCCGCAGTAGAACTGCGACGGCCTTTGTCGGTAATCAGCTGGGAAACGGCCACCAATCGGGGCGCTCCCGCAAGCATTTAAGTTGAATCCACAGATCCTTCTGCCGTTTATTGGTTTCCGTGGGCAGAGTGATATACACCTCTGTGTTGGCAATGATCTCCTCGGGCGGGTAGAACATGGGATTGGTTGCCACATCCTCACTCAGTTGGGTGATCGCCTCGGTGTGCGGGGTGGAATAACAGATGTACTCCGCGTTGGCGGTAGCCACGTCGGTACGGCACATAAAGTTGATATACTTCTCCGCCGCCTCCTGATTTTTGCTGTTCTTCATCACGCACATAGCATCCACGAACAAGTTGGTCCCCTGATGAGGAACGAAAAAGCCGATATTGGGATTACCGTCGATCTCATCGTCGATCATAATAGCGCCGTCACCGGAGTAATACGGAGCCAGCCATCCCTCTTCGTTGGTCATTTTCTGGAACACCTGATCCATAAAATAGCCCTGCACCAGCGGCTTTTGCTCCGCCAGCGCCTCATAGGCCGCCTGCCATTGAGCCGGATCGGTGGTATTCATAGAATACCCCAATTTTTTCAGCGCAATGGCAAAGGAATCGCGGGCATTATCAAACATATAGATCTTGCCCTTATACTTTTCGTTCCACAGAATATCCCAACCCTGCGCCAGGTCTTCTTCATCTATGTACTTTTTGTTGTAGAAGATGCCCACGGTACCCCAGGTATAGGGCACCGAATACTCGTTGGTGGGATCGTATTCCAAGCCTTTGTAAGCCTCGTCAATGTATTGATAGTTGGGAATGTTATCAAAATTAAGCTTTGCCAGCATACCCTCTTGGATCATCTTACCGATCATATAATCCGAGGGGATTACCACATCATACTCGGCGGCGCCACTCTCCAACAAGGTGTACATCGACTCATTGCTCTCATAGGTCTTGTAATTGATCTTGATGCCGGTTTCCTTCTCAAACTGGGCATTGACGTCCATCAAATCGTCACTGCCATCAGAAATGTATTCACCCCAGTTATACACATTCAGCGTGACAGTCTCTTCGATGGCTCCGCAACCGCTGAGCACCCCACCGAACAAACAGACCAGAAGACAGGCAGTCAACAGATACGCACATTTTTTCATGAGCCTATCTCCTTTCTCTCTGTTTGTCCAGATCGCGGATCTGACGGATATTCACCACCACCAACAGCAGCAGCACCGTACCGAACATCAACGTAGACAAGGCATTGATCTCAGGGGTAACCGGCTTTTTCGTCATTGAGTAGATAGTGACCGACAGATTCTGTGCGGTGGAACCACTGTTGAAATAACTGATGACAAAGTCATCCAGCGACATGGTAAAGGCCATTAACGCGCCGGTGATGACACCGGGCATAATCTCCGGCATCACCACTTTAAAAAAGGCGGGAACGGGACGGCATCCCAGATCCAAGGCCGCTTCATACATATGCTTGTTCATCTGGCGAAGCTTAGGCATCACCTGCAACACCACGTAAGGAATACAGAAGGTGATGTGGGACAAAAGCAAAGTGAGAAATCCCGGCTTGAAAGCGGGAATCACCGAGCCAATCGCCACAAACATCAGCATCATCGAGATACCGGTGACGATCTCGGGGTTCACCATAGGCACGTTGTTGGCGCCCATCATAAGGGTGCGAAGGCGACCGTTCATACTGTAAATACCTTCCCCCGCCATAGTGCCGATGATGGTAGAAACCCCCCCCGCCAGCACGGCAATCTGCAAGGTAAGCAGCAGCGCCTCAATAATCAGGTCGTTCTGAAACAGCTCCGCATACCACTTGAAGGTAAATCCCTCCCAGCGCACACGGCTTTTACCCTCGTTAAACGAATAGATGATAAGCACCACGATAGGGGCATACAAGAAGGTGAAAATGATGCCGTTATAAATCTTAGACAAGGTCTTCACGTCATCATCCCCCCTAACTCATCCTCACCGTTGTCAACGCGATGCATCAGGGACATACAAATGAGCATCAGCACCATCAGGATCAGGGACAGAGCAGCGCCTACATTGTAGTCGCAGCCATCGCCCACAAACATGGTCTCGATGACATCACCGATCATCATCAGTTTACTGCCGCCCAACAGTTTTGAAATAACAAAGGTGGACACGGCGGGCACAAACACCATCGTAACACCGGACACAATGCCGGGGGCGCTCAGGGGAAGGATCACACGGCGAAACACCTGCCAGCCGTTAGATCCCAGGTCCTGCGCCGCCTCGATGACGCGGCCGTCCATCTTGGCCATCACCGAGTACAGCGGCAGGATCATAAAGGGCAGGAAGTTGTAGACCATACCCAAAACGACCGCGCCGTCGGTATTGATCATCTGCAAAGAAGCATCGGGGGCGACCACACCAATCCAGCGCAAAAACTGGTTGATGAGTCCGTTATTCTCCAACAAACTCATCCACGCGTAAGTACGGAGCAGGAAGTTCATCCACATAGGCAGCATCACAATCATCACCATAGTGCGCTGCATATGCTCCGATTTGCGGGAAATGCTCAATGCCACAGGATAGGCCAGCACCAGACAGAGCAAGGTGGCCAGCGCGCCCATCCAAATGGAATCCACATACGTTCCGGCATATTGCCAGATCTTCACCACGTTATCCAGAGTGAAGGCACCGTTTGCATCCGTAAAGGCAAACCACACCACAATGCCCAAGGGCACCACAGTGAAGATCCCCATCCACAGCGCAAACGGAGTTGCTGCGGCGCGACTTCTCATTCCTCTGCCTCCTCGGCCTCCGCCGCCGCCTCGGCATCACCCAGCTCGTCAAACTCTTCGGAGTAGGAGCTGTAATCACCGAACATACCGGAATAGACAGACTTCTTCATAATGTGAATATCCTCGGGGTTCAGCACAATGCCGATGACCGAGTTCTCGGGGTAATAGTCCGTGGTCTGAATCAGCCACTTAAAGCCCTTGAAGTCCACGATGGTGTCGTAATGAACGCCCTTGAAGGTCACGTTTGTGACCGTACCGGTCAAATGACCCTTCACCGGCTCCACAATGTCGATGTCCTCGGGGCGGATAACCACGTCCACCGGCTCATTCTTATCAAAGCCCGCATCCAAACAACTAAACTTGCGGCCGAAGAACTCTACCAGATAGTCCTCCAACATCACACCATCCAGAATGTTACTCTCACCGATGAAATCCGCCACAAAAGCATTTTGGGGCTCATTGTAAATGTCCTGGGGAGTGCCGATCTGCTGGATAACACCGTTGTCCATAACCACCACTGTGTCGGACATAGACAGCGCCTCTTCCTGATCGTGGGTCACGTAAATAAAGCTGATACCCAGACTCTTCTGAATGTTTTTAAGCTCGGTCTGCATATCCTTGCGCAATTTGAGATCCAATGCGGCCAGCGGCTCATCCAACAACAGCACGCGGGGATTGTTAGCCAAAGCGCGGGCAATAGCCACTCGTTGCTGCTGTCCGCCGGACAATTTAGCCACCGAGCGCTTCTCAAAGCCTTTCAGGTTGACCAACTCCAACATCTTGGTGACCGTTTCTTTGATCTCTTCGTTGCTCTTTTTCTGCACACGCATACCAAAGGCCACATTCTCATATACATTCAAATGCGGAAACAGTGCGTAGCGCTGAAAAATGGTATTCACCGACCGCTTATACGCGGGCAGATCGTTGACCCGTTTTCCTTCAAAAAAAACATCGCCATCATCCGGAGTGATGAAGCCGGCAATAATGCGCAGAGTGGTGGTCTTGCCACAGCCGGAGGGGCCCAGCAAGGTCACGAACTCGCCGTCGGAGATACTCAAATTAAGATCTTTGAGCACCGGTTCTCCATCAAAGGATACAGCAATGTTCTTCAATTCAATGATTTTCGTTTTACTCATAACACATCCCCCTTTGCGGTATTCGGTTCTGCCGCACGACACGGCAGATGCATCCGCTGTGGCAACGCCCTCCGCAAAGGGTTTTTCACAATCGTTCCTGTAAAAAAGACGATTGCGGCGCTGTTTGGCAGATGCTGTGGGAAATTGCTCAGATGCATCATTAATTTATATAAGATGACAAATACAAATATATGATTTTCAAAACAAAAAGTCAATAGATTTTGCCCAATTAGCAAAAATTAGGTAGATTTTTCCCGTATATTTGGTTTTTCTGTCCTTTGACCGGAAATCTCACCCTGTTTAAGCACATCAGGAGGTGCCTTATGGAACAAGAAAAGAAGTCCCTTCCCCCCACTGAAATTGAACGGTATCGACAACAAATGATGCAGCTCTTCCGACAGCAAACCCCGCCGCCACCTACTCGGCCGACCCCTCCCGCGCCCCCATCTGACGAAACAGACGATTGGCTGGAAGAAAACTATCCTGCTCCGGACTTTGAGCGGGATCGGGAGGCGCTGGTCGTCCGAGACGAGACGCCGTCGCCCCCGATTCAAGATACCGCACCGCCTCCCCCATCGGATTTTGTGGGGTACCTACGGGTGTTTGTCTTCACCGGAAATGAAGCGGAGCCCATCCCCGCCGCGCGGGTGACCGTGACCCGAACCGATGAAGAAGGGAGCAACATCTTTGCCTCGGTGCAGACCGATCAAGACGGGCTGACACCCGTGATCCCTCTGCCTTCGGTAGACCCCGCTCTCACTCTTCGGCCGGGTACGGTGCAGCCTTATGTGACCTATGATATTCAGGTGGGCAAAGATGGGTTCGGCACCTCCACCTATGGGCAGGTGCCGGTATACGGCAACAATTATGTGACCCAACCCGTTCCCCTCTACCCGAAAGTCATCGGCAACGGCGCTATGGATGACCGCTATTTTGTTTCCGGCGGTCCCAGCAATTTATAAGGAGGGCACAAAATGATCGGCACACCGTTTATTCCCCGCACCATTACCGTCCATTTGGGAGCGCCCTCCGCTCCGGCGGAAAATGTGTATGTCAGTTTCCCCGATTACATCAAAAACGTGGCTTCCAGTGAGATCTATCCCACCTGGCCGGAGGCCGCCCTGCGAGCCAACATCTATGCCCAGATCTCTTATGCGCTGAATCGCTATTATACCGAATGGTACCGCAGTCAGGGCTACGATTTTGACATCACCAACAACACACAATTCGATCAGGCCTACACGCCGGGACGAGAGATCTATGATTCCATCAGCGCCATCGTGGACGACATTTTCAACTCCTACGTGGTACAGCGCGGCAGTGTGGAACCCTATTTCACTCAATACTGCAACGGCACCACCTCCACCTGCGACGGGTTGTCTCAATGGGGCACCGTACCACTGGCTGAGGAAGGGCTTGGACCTTACGAGATCCTCACCCGCTTCTATGGCGACGACATTGACATCGTGACCGATGCGCCGGTACGCAACGGGCAACCCTCCTACCCCGGCCGCCCCTTACGCCTAGGCGATGCCGGAAACGATGTACAACAGATACAAATCCGACTCAACCGTATCTCCACCAATTATCCGGGTATTCCGAAGATCAATCCCACCAACGGCAATTTCGGTGTAGACACCGAGGCGGCGGTGCGCCGCTTTCAGCAGTTGTTTCGACTCACGGATGACGGTATTGTGGGCAATGCCACATGGAATCGGATCAATTACGTTTTCAGTGCGGTAAAACGGTTAAGTGAACTGGATTCCGAGGGGATCCGCATCGATGAATTACCCCGTCGCTACGAAGAGTTGCTTTCCTTAGGCGATACCGGTGACGGTGTGCGAGTGATTCGGTATTATCTGAGCGTCATCAGCACCTACTATGATACCATTCCCGAGATTCCTGTGACCGACACCTTTGACACAGAGACCGAGTCAGCGGTGCGGGCCTTCCAGCAGACCTTCGGACTGCCCGTAGATGGGATCGTGGGGCGACAGACCTGGCAAGCCATGGACGATGCTTATGAGAGCATCCTTGCCTCCACCCAACTCATTGACGGCGGGGTAACACTCTTCCCAGGACGAGTGCTGCAATCCGGTTTTCAAGGAGAGGATGTGGCCATTTTGCAGGAGTATCTTGCCTATATCGCCACCGTCTATCCTTCCATTCCCGCACCTACGGCCACCGGCGTGTACGGCATGGAGACCGTACAGGCGGTGGAGGCTTTTCAAGAACTGTACGGATTGCCCATCACCGGCACGGTGGGGGTCACCACGTGGGATGCCATTGCCACACTGTATTCCGATCTGCGCACCGGCAACGCCCAACGAATGGGACAATACAGCGGTAACGAGCTGTCTATGGAGGAAAGTGAGGGATCCACGTGAGTAGTATACTGGACAACGATATCACCACCGATCGGCGACCGTATGTAATGGAGCTGCAAACCTATCTGAGAGCATTACAACGGGACCAAACAGGCACCACCACCGTCCCGAGAGACGGATTTTACGGCATCGACACCGAAAACAGCGTACGAGAGTTTCAGCAAAACAATGGTTTACCCGTAACCGGCACGGCCGATCGGGAAACGTGGGAAGCCATCGTACTGGCCTATGAAGCCACCCAGCTGGCCAACGCGCCGCCCCTGCCCGTACCCCGGCTGACAAACAAGACCTTACAGGTAGGTGACCGCAATAACGATGTATACCTGTTGCTGATCATGCTCAATGCACTCAGCGCCACCTATCGAAATCTACCGCCGCAGATCGTGGAAAACGGGTATACGCAACAGACTGCCGATGCCATCCGCGCACTGCAAGCCGCCGCCGTCTTACCCGTGACCGGTGAAACCGATAAGGCCACTTGGGATGCGGTGGTGCTTTTATACAGCACTCTAACAGCGGGTGGTGCCTTTGAATAAACGGATATTCTTCAAAAACACGGCCATTATGACGGTTACCTCTCTGCTTTTGCGATTGTTGGGCATTCTGTTTCGCGTATTTATCTCCAACCGGGTGGGCGCGGAAGGCATGGGGCTGTATCAGCTGGTTTTCTCTGTTTACGTACTGGGGGCTACCTTTGCCAACAGCGGCATCATCACCGCCGTTACCCGACTGGCGGCAGAACGGTTAACCGTGAAAGACACCGATGGTGTACGGCGGCTGATGCGGATCAGTTCCCTTCTTTGCCTGACAGTGGGGGGCATATCCGCACTGGTTTTGTACGGTGCGGCCCCTTATATCGGTGCACTATTAAGAGACACGCGCGCCGTCGCCTCGGTTTCCGTCAGCGGGATCGCGCTTCCCTTCATCGGGGTCTCCGGCTGTATCAAGGGATACTTTATGGCACGACGCCGCGCAGCACCCCCTTGCTATTCTCAATTACTGGAACAGACAGTGCGCATCGGCGGCATCCTATGGGCCCTGACCTATCTGTGGGACGGTTCAACGGAACAAGCGTGTGTCATTATCATTTTAGGAGACGCGCTGTCCGAAGCGGTCGCGTGTGTGTATTTGCTGGGCGCGTATCGAAAAGATACCCGCCACTGGAAAAAATCCACCGTCACCGCCTCTCGAAAACTGTTGCGCCCACTGTTGCATATATCTCTTCCCTTGACAGCAGGGCGGTATCTTTCCACGGCCCTGCGCACCGTAGAAAGCTTCTTGGTGCCTGCCAGACTCACTATGTTTACCCACTCTGAATCCTTGTCATTAGCGCAGTTTGGAGCTGTAAAGGGAATGGCCTTGCCACTGATCTTCTTCCCCTCGGCCCTGTTAATGACCTTATCGGGATTGCTGATACCCGAGTTATCCGATGCCTACGCACTCCACCAGCAACGGCAGGTAACCCGTTTGGTAGAACGTACCCTTCGCATCACTCTGTTAGGTTCGATATTGGTGGGTGGACTGTTTACCCTATTGGGAAAACAGCTGGGAGAATGGTTATATCATGACTCGTTGGTGGGACTGCTCTTGCAAATATTGGGACCGCTGACCCCTATTATGTATCTGGACAGCATGGTGGCGGGTATGCTGAAAGGCTTGGGACAACAAGTGCACGCGCTGTGGTTTGGAGTGGCCGATTCCCTGACGCGCATCCTGCTGATCTGGTTCCTGCTCCCGAGATACGGTCTGACGGGTTTTATGTTCGTTATGATAATCAGCAATCTTCTCACCGCCTCCCTTAACACACAGCGACTCTTAACCGTCAGTCACACCTCTTTGCGCTGGCTCTCATGGATCCTATGTCCACTGTTGTCGGCGGTTATCAGCGGATGGATCTGTGGGTTCATCCCAAACAGTAATACGTTACTGTACGGGGTGGTTGTGGGCAGCGGATTTACTGTGATCTACTGTATATGCTTATTCTGTATGCGTTGTGTCACAAAGAACGACATAATCGAATGGTTTGGCAGACGCACCGAAAGTGCGGATAAAAAAACGGCAACCGTATGAAACGGTTGCCGTTTTTGCGTTGCAAATTACTGAGCCAGTGCCAGCGTGTCGCGGGCGATGACCAACTCTTCGTTGGTGGGAATGATCCAAGCGGGAATAGCGGAATCTTCGGTGGTGATGAGACGCTCTACACCGCGTACGTTGTTGGCCTCCACGTCGCACTTCATACCCAAATAGCCCTGCGCCTCGATGATCTCCTTACGGACGAGGGGCTGATTCTCACCGATACCGGCGGTGAACACCAGCGCATCCAGACCGCCCAACGCGGCTACATAACCACCAATGATCTTGGTGATCTGATAGGTACGCATATCCCACGCCAACTTGGCACGCTCGTTACCCTCGGAGATCGCCTTTTCGATATCACGGTCGTCACTGGACACACCGGACACGCCCAAAGTACCGGACTTCTTGTTCATCAGGTCGTCCATCTGCTTGGGGGTCAGACCTTCCTTCTCCATCACATAGGTGACCACGGAAGGATCCATACCGCCGGTACGAGTACCCATCATAAAGCCATCCAGGGGAGTCAGGCCCATAGAGGTGTCATAGATCTTGCCATCCTTGATGGCAGAGATGGAAGAACCGCTGCCCAGATGGCAGGTGATGATACGAGTGCCCTCTACTTTACCCAACAGCTCGGTGCAACGGGCGCTGACAAAGCGGTGAGAGGTGCCGTGGGCACCGTAACGGCGGACGCCGTATTTCTCATAATACTCATAAGGCAGAGCGAACATATACACCTTCTGCTCCATGGTCTGATGGAAAGCAGTGTCGAACACCACCACCTGAGTGATCTCCTCGCCAAAGGTCTCGGTGGCGGCATTGATGCCCGCCAGCGCGCCCATATTGTGCAGAGGAGCCAGCGCGGCCAGCTCTTCGATGTCCTGCTTCACCTTCTCGGTGACGATGACAGAGCGATCAAAACGGTCGCCGCCCTGCACCACACGGTGGCCGATGGCGCCCACCTCGGACAGATCGTCGATGACCTTGCCCTCGCCCTCGGTCAGGGCTTTCTTCACCTGAGCAAACGCCTCGGTCTGATTTTTCATAACGGGATAGGTAGTCCACGCGTTACCGTTGGCCTTATGGGTGAAGATACCATCCTCCAAACCAATGCGCTCACAGATACCCTTAGCCAGAACCACTTCTCCCTCCATATCGATCAGCTGATATTTCAGGGAAGAACTACCGGCGTTGATAACCAAAATTTTCATTATTTTCCAACTCCTCATTGATTTTGTGAAATAAATAGCGTAATATATAATAACTGATACAAGAAGAAATTGCAACCATTATTTCCAAGAAAGGAGGCATCTTTTTGCATATTGCGGGTATTATTGCGGAATATGACCCTTTTCATAAAGGGCACGCCGCCCACATTGCCGCCACACGGGCGGAAAACGGCGGCGGCGCCACCCATATCGTGACCGTCATCAGCGGCAGCTTCACCCAACGGGGAGAGCCGGCCCTGCTGAGCAAGTTCCGCCGCGCCGAAATGGCGCTGGCAGAGGGTGCCGACTTAGTGTTGGAGTTACCCCTTCCCTATGCTATGGCACCGGCAGAAACGTTTGCCGGCGGTGGAGTGGCCATTCTCAACGCTCTGGGATGCGTGAACACCCTCTCCTTTGGCAGTGAATGCGGAGATACAGAGTCGCTCATCCGTTTGGCGACGCTATCCCACCGCGCCGACTACAAAGCAGAACTACAAAAAGCGCTGAACAGCGGTATCCCCTATGCCGCCGCCAGTCAAACGGCTGCCGCCGCGCTACTGGGAGAAGAGGCCGCCTCCCCCTTGGCTTCTCCCAACAACACCTTAGGATTGGAATATATCCGTGCCGCACGACGGCAACACACGAATTTTACCTTTTTCACCCTGCAAAGGCAAGGTGCTTTACACAACGACAACGCCCCGAAACAAGGGCTTTCTTCAGCTTCCCTGCTACGGAAATATGTGCGCGAGCAACAAACCGACACCGCCGCACAGTATATGCCCCCTGCTGCTTTTTCCATCTTAAAAGAGGCGGACAACCAAGGAGAAACCGCTCTGCATACCCACCGTCTGGAGACGGCGCTGCTGGCAAGGCTGCGCCAAATGAACGCATCCGACTTCTCCAAGTTACCGTGGCTGTCCGAGGGACTGGAAAACCGATTGTATAAGATCTCCCGTACCGCCGCTACCTATGAGGAGTTGTTGCAGGAGGGAAAAACCCGTCGTTATCCCATGGCAAGACTCCGCCGTGTCCTGTGGGCGGCCCTGTTGGGCATCACCGCCGAGGACGTCGCCGCCCCGCCCCCGTATATGCGAGTGCTGGGAATGAACGGGCGGGGACAGGAGATCCTGTCCGCCGCCTCCCCCTCTTTGCCCATTCTCACCCGTTCTGCACAAGTAGCGGAGCTGGACGAGCGCGGGAGACGAATATTTGCGCTGGAATGCACCGCCACCGACCTGCACGCCCTGACTATGACCAACCCGCTCCCCTGCGGTACGGATCATACCCGCAAACTCATGGTGACAGAATAAAGAAAAATCCGTTGCAACCAGATTGGTTGCAACGGATTTTTTACATTCTATTGGCTTTTCCTATTAATAAGCAGGCACCGTAAACGTACCGGACCAACGCCCTCTTTTTTTGGAGTCCCAGAACTCCCCCTCAAAAGTAATTTCGTGCTGCTCGGTTGTACTCAGAGGAATCGTAATCCAGTATGTTGATCGGCCTTTGCCGGCGCCGGCTCCGGTTGCAGGAGTATTGAAAGGACCTAGCCAGTCTTCTACAATAAGATAGCCGTTTACGTAAACGTTATAATTTTGTTTGTATGCATAATTATGATTCCCGATTATACTGTTTGTCCATGTAACGCGAATCTCGACACTGTTTTCGGTTCGGTTTTGGCATTGCACATTTACTTCATACCTAAGTATGTCCTTGTCCCCCTCTGCATACCAGACCCCTCTATCAACCGTTTTAGCGTAGCCTTCCTCATAGGGATCATACACAAAGGTGATTGTCCTTTCGCTTGTCGTGTCACATCGAATCACCCTGCCAAGCGGAGTTTGATACCCATTAAAATCCGGAGGGGTGATCGTATTGGTTGTGCCGTGCTGATAAGAAACCGTTGTACTGCCTAAATCCGTACCGTTACAGGATCTATATAGAATCGTATATTCGTAGACGGCAACATCCCATTGTGCAAATAACGTGTGGTTTTTCGCACGTGCAACCAAACTGTCGTTTGTCACCTTAATTCCGCCTTCTGCGGCGGTAAACCACCCTTGAAAGTCGAAGCCCTCTTTGCTGACGGTGCCAAGATCTCCATACGCAGAACCAAAGGTCACGCTTCTGTCGGCGGGTGCCTCACTGCCGCCATTCGAATCGAAAGACACGACGTAATTATTCGCATCCCAGTGAGCATACAGCGTATAGGCGGAGGGGTCTGTGATCTTGGTGCTTTCCGTTATCTGCGTTCCATCGAGCTTTTCCGTATACCAACCCGTAAAGGTGTAACCGATCCTAGTGGGCACAGGTAAGCTCCCATAAGGATCCGTTAACTTATAGGTTTCCTTCGATGGGGAAACGTCACCACCGCACGCATCGTAGGTTACGGTAGCGGTTTGCCAGCCTTTACTTACGTAAATGATAATATTAGAGCCCGGTAACTGCAATGTGTTTGCATCGGGAGACTGGCTGATTATGACGCCCTTTTCCACAGAGTAATGATACTCTTCAAGTACAACAACGTTAAACCCTTGTTCTTCCAGTGTAGAAATTGCTTCCTCTTTGGATCTGTCAACAACATCGGCCACATTAATGGCGTCTATTGTATCCTCATTCGGGTTATCGTTGGCAATACTCCCCGACACAGCTTCATCCCCATCCGACGCATCGTCAGACGGTTGCCGGTTCGAGTTGGTTTTGTCCGACTCCTGACTCTCGTCGCGCCGACTCTCGTCGCGCTGACTTTCGTCACTCTGACTTTCGTGGCTCTGACTCTCATCACCCTGACTCTCATCACCCTGACTTTCGTCGCTCTGACTTTCGTCGCTCTGGCTCTCGTCATTCTGACTTTCGTCGCTCTGGCTCTCGTCGCTCTGGCTCTCGTCGCTTACAGGGGGCACCGTGAGGAGACACACCGCCGCCACCGAGCACACCAGCAACGAGGCGATCACCACCCACAGCAGGGGTTTGCGGTAGTGCAGTACATTCTTGATGCGCTGCTTGACTCCCACCTCGCCAAAGGCCAAGGGGCAGGCGGCTATTGTGCGCCGCTGGGCACCGCATTCCAATAAGGCAAAGGCATACTGCTTGTGCTCCTGCTCCGGTAACTGCAAGAGAACCCGCTGGTCGCAGGCCACCTCAATATCCCGACACAGCAGGATGTAGGCCACCCACAGCAAGGGATTGAACCAATACACCGACAGCAGGAAAAAAGAAAAGGGCTTGATCCAATGATCTCGACGGTGCAAATGCGCCCGCTCATGAAACAGCACCTGCTCAACGGTATTTTCCCCCAACTGATAAGGGAGATAAATACGGGGACGGAAAACACCCAAAATAAAGGGGGTCGCGATACGATCCGACTGCCATATATTCTCTCTCAGGTGCACCGCATCCAACACGCGGCGACGCACCTGCCAAATGCTGAAAAGACCATACAGGACCATCCCCACCACGCCTGCCAGCCACACCCACGCACCTACCGTCACCGCCGTCTCTATCAGAGCGTGGGCAGTCTGAGACTGGTTCTCTTGCCCGGAAGGAGGGGTGGAAGGAGCGGGATCGGTAGAAGGCAATGATGGCTGAGCCGGCGGTGTGGGCACCACCGTCTGCAACATCTCATTGAGGGGGCGGTCAATGACCGTCACGCCTGTATGAATGGAAGGCGTCTCCATAGTGGTGATGTCACTGGGCACCGTCTGTTCGCTGGGGATCAGGCTGAGCGCGCTCTCCAAGGACACGGGCAGAATCAGCCGCAATGCCACCAATCCCCACAACAGACACGTGATCCAGCGAGGCGCCTTTTTTAGACACAAACGAAGCAAAAGCACCGCCAAGACAATCCAGCCGGCCATAATGCCTACATTGACGATCTGCAAAAACAATGCTTCCATGCTCAGTTCCTCTCGATCATCTGACGAAGCGCCTTGATCTCCTTGTCCGACAGTTTTTGCCGTCGGGCAAAGGCGGCAATAAAGGCAGGAAGCGACCCTTCAAAGGTCTTTTCCATCAGCTCGTTCATTTCGCTGAGCTGCACCTCTTCCTTAGATACGCAGGAGGTCACAATGGCATTCTCGCTCTTCACCACGCCGCGGTCGGTCAAACGGCGGATCACGGTATAGGTGGTGGTGCGAGACCAACCCAACTGCTCGTTACAAAGCTGTGCCAGCTTGGCGCTTTGAATCGGCTCATTTTCCCATAAAATCAGGCAAAAACGGTATTCACCCTCGTGTACTTTCGGTATTTGTTTCATTGCCTCTTCCTCCTTGTCTACTGTTGTAAACAATTTAAGTCTATCACGATAGACTGTCTCTGTCAATAGGGAAACAAAAAAGCCGCCGCAGAAAATCTGCGACGGCGGATACGGTATTAGTTTTTGAGGCTCTGCATGGGAGCGGGAATGCGTCCGCCCCGATGGATAAACACGTCGGGAGCCGCGGTGTTGAGAGGCATCACGGGGCCTTCGCCCAAGAGACCGCCGAAGTTCAGTTCCTCCCCTACGCCCTTGCCGATGGCAGGGATAACACGAACGGCCGTGGTCTTGGAGTTGACCATACCGATAGCCGCTTCGTCGGCGATAATGGCAGAGATCACCTCCGCAGAGGTGTCGCCGGGGATATTGATCATATCCAGACCCACCGAGCAGACCGAGGTCATAGCCTCCAACTTCTCAATGGTCAGGCAACCGCTGCGGGCGGCGGCGATCATACCCGCATCCTCGGTGACGGGGATAAAGGCACCGGACAGACCGCCCACATGGGAAGAGGCCATCACGCCGCCCTTCTTGACCGCATCATTGAGCATCGCAAGACAAGCGGTGGTACCGTGACCGCCGCACTGGGACAGACCGATCTCCTCGAGAATATGTGCCACCGAGTCACCCACCGCCGGGGTAGGCGCCAAAGAAAGATCTACAATACCGAAGGGGACACCCAACCGCTTGGAGGCTTCCTGCGCCACTAACTGACCCATACGGGTGATCTTGAAGGCGGTTTTCTTGATGGTTTCGGCCACCACGTCAAAGGGCTGGCCCTTGCAGGACTGCAGGGCGTGATGCACTACGCCGGGGCCGGAAACACCCACGTTGATTACGCAGTCCGGTTCACCCACCCCATGGAAAGCACCCGCCATAAAGGGGTTATCCTCAACAGCATTGGCAAAAACCACAAGTTTTGCACAGGCAAGGGACTGCTTATCCCGGGTCAGATAAGCGCA
>JAZOWI010000055.1:0-18486 GCA_045659145.1 Acutalibacteraceae bacterium
GCGAACACAGTTCGCCCCTACGGTCACGATTTGAAGGCGGTGAGCGATAGTCAGACAGCGCAGAGGCATCGGTGCGATGTTTATTCTTGACGGACAGGTGGGGACACCTGTCCCTACGAGACCAACGTTGGTTCCCCCAAAAACGACCCCCTTGCCGTGATGGCAAGGGGGTTCACTTTACTCCTCGGTGACCGGCAGGCCCAGCATCGGTTGCAGGGTACGCTCCCATTCATAATCGGGCACCAGTATTTCACAGTCGGATGCGGCCAGTTCCAGCGCATACACCGAGCGGACGGTGAACACGTCGTTCTCTTCATCGTACTTGATCCGATAGGATTTATACGGCTCCTTGTTGGGCATGGTGTCCTTATTCCAGCAGAAGATACGGGCGTGGATCTCCTGACGGCGCACGGCGGTGATGGAGGACAAGGGGAAGGCGTAGAGACACTCTCCGTCCGCTAACATCAAGTGCCCATCCTCTGTAAAGGCATACATATCCAAGGCGTCATAATCCTCATTATCCATACGCGTGCGCTTCTCTTTGCCTTTGCTGACCTCATAGAAATATCCCAGCACGTCCAAGTCGGCGGCGGTATCGGGGATGCCCAGCTCACGGCGGGTCATAGCACCGTACTCCTCCGCTTGCGCCATATTCAGTTGGGATTCATCGTTGTCGGTGGAAATGCGTCGCTCATAGGACCACACAACGAGGCCCAACGCCACCATACCGATGATGGCACCGAAAAGCCAGGGCAAGGAAAATTGCTCCGACTCCTCCAACATAGCGGAGCATACCGCCACCACCAGCACGGACACGCCCATTCCGATAAAGTGAGGAACGGAGCGAAAACGGCGGCTAACATCCGCCACCACGTCCTCGAAGTGATCGTCGATCTTATCCGAGAGAGCGGCGTTGATCCTGCGACGGCAAAAGGCATCCGCAGGGGAGAGGGGCGCCGACTCCACGGTGTTGTCAATGGCAAACGCATTCTTCATAAGGAAGGCTCCTTTGCTGTTTTTATATAGTCTAACATAGTAGACAAGTGAAGTCAAGGGAGTCGCTGCAAAAACACAAGAAAAAGGGAAAAGTTTTCCAAACCCTCTTGACAGACCCCGAAAAAGGGTCTACAATTATATATAGAACGAACAAACGTTCGTTTTCGAACGCGAACCGTCGTTGTGGAGGGCGGTTGCGTGGAAAGGATGGAAGACAACCATCCGCAAGGAAAACATAATCGAGGTGAACATCTTGGTGCTTGGCGATTGGCAGCGTCTGGCTCAGGAGATGCCTTTGGAGTTACCGGTGATCTTTCGGTACGACGGTCAAAAGCCGATGGAAACGGAGGATTACTGCGACGGGTTGCAGGTGCGGCTCTCCCGTATGTGGGAGGGGCACAGCGGCTGGCAACCCTGCATACTGGTAACGCTGGGGGAGTCTTTCTGAGTTAGGGCGTATTTTTTTGCGATTTTTTAGGAGGACGGCTCCGTCTGCATTGCAGACACCGACACGGGAATCCCCGAAACCTCCCTTGACAAGGGAAGGTAAGGACGCGGGTGGAGGGCATCGCCCCTACGGTCTTGATTTTGAGACGGCAGGGAGATTTTTGCGGGCGAACACAGTTCGCCCCCACGGAGGTTATTCATCTGTGTTCATCACTCATTACTCACAGCTATGGAGGAAACCATGCACAACAAACCACTGGAAAAACGGCGGCTGGCGGACATTGAGGCGGCCATTGAACGGGCCAAGGCGTATGCCTCGGCGCAGGAGGTGCCCCTGACCGTGGAGCGGCTGGCGGCGGAAATGGATATGGAACTGGGGCTGTTCTGCCGCATTTTGCAGGGGGAGGTAGAGAGCAGCTCGCGGAGCACAAAGGCCAAGATCGCCGCCATCCGTCGGGCGGGGGGCGAGGCCACCGCCAGCGTGATGGAGCACGCCCTGCGGCGGGGGACCAGCCCCAATATGCACATCTTGTATCTGAAAAATCACGCCGGCTATGAGGGGGATACCCCCAAAAAGGCGGCCAAGGAAACCGCCGCCGACCCTTTGGCGCCGGTGATATTTTTGGGAGAGGAGGCTATTCCGGACTGAAATGAAACACCTTTTGGAAACCTATCAAAAATCCTTGCAGAGCCTGCGGGAGCGGCACGCGCGTCTGTCCAAGGAGATCACCGTCTACGATAAGCGGGTGGCTCTGTTGGAGGAGGAAATGGACGAACTGTGCGAGGTCATGCGGATGATGCGGCGCTATGTGCAGGCTTGACGGCGCCACCGTATATTTGCCTCGGGTGGTGGGGGGCGGCTATCGGGCCTTTTGGGATTGCCGCACCCGCTATCGGGTGGTCAAGGGAGGCAAGGCCAGCAAGAAATCCACCACCGCCGCCTTGTGGTATATCTACCACCTGATGAAATACCCGCAGGCCAATCTGCTGGTGGTGCGCAATGTCTACCGCACCCACGCGGACAGCACCTACGCTCAGTTGCGATGGGCCATCCGCCGTCTGGAGGTGGAGCATCTGTGGCACGCCGCCAAGGAGCCGATGGAGCTGACCTATCTCCCTACGGGACAGCGGATCCTCTTCCGTGGACTGGACAATGTGGAAAAGTTGGCCTCCACCACCGTGGAGCAGGGATACCTGTGCTGGGTGTGGGTGGAGGAAGCCTTTGAGATCGGGCGGCAGGAGGACTTTGAGAAGCTGGATCTGTCGGTGCCCCGTGGCGAGGTGCCGCCGCCGCTTTTCAAGCAGACCACGGTGACCTTTAATCCGTGGGATGAGAATCATTGGCTCAAAAGCCGTTTCTTTGACCGCCCTGACCCGCAGGTGCTGGCCCTCACCACCGACTATCGGTGCAACGAGTTTCTGGACGACACGGATCGGGCGGTATATGAGCGGATGCGCACCGAGAACCCCCGTCGCTACGCGGTGGCGGGACTGGGGCAGTGGGGACACAGCGAAGGGCTGGTGTTTGAGAACTGGCAGGTGGAGGCGTTTCCGCTGTCCACCCTGCGAGAGGAGGGGCTGCGGCACATCTTCGGTCTGGACTACGGCTACACCAACGACCCCACCGCCTTCATCGCCGCGGCGGTGGAGGAACAAACCAAGCGACTGTATATCTACGACGAGCATTACGAAAAGCGGATGCTCAACGAGGACATTGCCGCCATGATCCGCCGCAAAGGCTACCAGAAGGAGCGCATCCGCGCCGACAGTGCCGAGCCCAAGTCCAACGACGATCTGCGGCGGCTGGGGCTATCCCGTCTGTGCCCCGCGGGCAAGGGGCGGGATTCGGTGACGGCGGGCATCGCCCGCTTGCAGGAATACCGCCTGCTGGTGCACCCCCGATGCGTCCACACGGCGGCGGAGCTGGCCGCCTATCGGTGGGAGACGGGGGGACGGGACGGGGCGTGGCGCAACACCCCCTGCGAGCGGGACAATCACCTGATGGATGCCCCGCGCTACGCCATGGAGGATGTGCCCCGCCCGCCCCGCAGCGAGGGGCGGGTGCGGCATTACGGTCTGCCACGGGGCGGATGGCAAGGATGAAAGGAGAATGAATATGATGGCTTTTATCGGCTTTTTGGGTGGTCTGTTGACGGCGGCGGCGGTGCAGTGTTTGCTCACCTGGTTGCCTGCCCCTCGGCAGGGGGCGCTGTCCGCCGTCCCCTTGGCGGTGCCGCCCGTGGCTAACACGTGGCAGGAAAACCGCAATTTTCTTTATTACGACGGCACGGAGATGCCCATAGAGGAGGAACAGAATGAGCAGTAAGAAAACAGCCGTGACCCCCAAGCAGGTGCAGGAGGAATACCGACGCGGCACCGACTATAAACGGCAGCTGGGGGAGCGGGGTCTGTATGAGCAGAGCCGCATCAACGAGCGGTTCTATTCCGGTGACCAGTGGCACGGCGCCCATTGCGGCGACAGCCGTCCTCTGGTACGGTACAACGTCATTAAGCGCATCGGTGACTACAAAATGGCGGTGGTCGGCGCCGCCCCCGTGAGGGTGCGCTTTCAGGCGGAGGGGCTGCCCCTGACCGCCACGGTGCAGGAGCAGGTGAGCGCCTACCGAGAATCCCTGCGGCGCGGGGAAAGCCCTGCGCCTTTACAGGCGGCGGCAGGGGCTCAGGCACTGGCGGCGGCCCTCACCGACTATTTCGCCACCACCGCCGCCCGTCTGCGACTGGACTATCTCAAACAGAGGGTCCTGCGCAACGCCTATATCAGCGGCACGGGTGTGCTGTATACCTATTGGGATGACCGCATCCGGACGGGGCAGTATGCCGACACCGCCGCCACCACCCCCATCTGCGGTGACATTGCCGCCGAGGTGTTGGAGATCGAGCAGGTGTATATGGGTGACCCCTCCATTGAGGATATTCAGCAGCAGCCTTATGTGCTTATCGCACAGCGCCGTCCCGTGGCCGCCCTGCGCCGTCAGGCCAAGGCTGCCGGCTGTCGGGACTGGCAGCGCATCGTGGGGGACGAGGACAACGGGCAGGGGGGTCACGCCACCCTGCTGACCCGCTTCTGGAAGGAGTGGGCAGAGGACGGTACCCCCACCGTCAAGGCCATGCAGGTGTGCGGCGACGTGATGGTGCGCGCTCCCTGGGAGATGGGGGTGCGCCTCTATCCCTTGGCGGTGTTCCGCTGGGAGGAGCGGCGCCAGCAAGGCTACGGCGAGAGCGAGATCCCCTATCTCATCCCCAACCAGATCGCCATCAACCGCACCGTATCCGCCGCCGTGTGGGCGGGTATGATGATGGGTATGCCCATTATGCTGGTTAATGGAGACGTGGTCACCCAGCCCATCACCAACGACCCCGGTCAGGTGATCCCCGTCTACGGCTCCGGCGAAGAGGTGCGGGAGGCGGTGCGGTATGTGGACCCGCCCGCCTTCTCTGCCCAGTTGGACACCAACGTGCAGGGGCTGATTCGGGACACCATGACCCAGGCAGGGGTCAGCGCTACCCTGCTGGGCGACGTGGAGCCCACCAACACCTCCGCCATCATCGCGGTGCGGGAGGCGTCCCTGATGCCTCTGACTATGATGCAGAACCGCTTCTATGCCTTTGTGGAGGAGGTGGCGCGGATCTGGGCGGAGTTCTGGATGGGAATGTACGGCGACCGCGCCCTCAAGATCTGCGAGGAGCAGGGGGTCTGGTACGCCCCCTTCGACAGCGCCGCCTGCCGCCGTCTGTTGCTGGATATCCGTGTGGAGGCGGGGGAGGGAGACCGTTACAGCGAGACCCGCACCGCCGAGACGCTGGATAATCTCTATCAGAGCGGCGTCATCGATAAGAAACAGTACCTGAGCCGCCTGCCCAGAGGATACGTCCCCCGACTGGATTCTCTGTTGCAGGAGATGGGCTGACATTTCACCGAGGAGGGTAACCTATGGAACCAAACGCAACCGACACCACCCCTGAGGTGATCCCTGAGGAGACCGCGGCGCCTGTGGAGGACGCCACGGAACGGCTGGCAGAGGAGTTTATCGCCCTGTCCGCCGAGTTCCCTCAGCTCACCGACCCTGCCGCCCTGCCCGACGGGGTGATGGACACCGCCGCCGAGGAGGGCATCCCTCTGCTGGATGCCTATCTGCGTCATCGCTGGCAGGAGGAAAAGAGGGTGGCCGCCGCCCTGCAAAAGCAGCAGGAGGCCGCTGCCCGCAGTGCGGGCAGTCTGTCCCGCGGCGCCACCCACACCCCACCCGAGCAGGACGCGTTTCTCCGAGCGTTCCGCTCTGCTTTGTAATGCAACATAAGAAAGGAAGAATGTAAAAATGAGTTTGAATCTGGAATCCATTTCTATCAAAATGACCGACGAGCTGGATAAGGCCGTGGTGCAGAAGCCGGTCACCGGCTTTATGGCGGACAACAACCTGCGCGGCAAGTTCGTGGGCACCAAGACCGTGATGATCCCTGAGGTGAACATCTCGGGTCTGGGCGACTATGACCGCGACACCGCCTTTGTCAGCGGCACCGTGGCGGTCACCGCTAAGCCCTTCACCCTGACCATGGACCGCGGTCGCTCCTTCCAGCTGGACCGTGAGGACGGCGACGAGTCGGGTATTGCCGATCTGGCGGGTCAGGTGATGGGCGAGTTCGTCCGCACCCGCGTGGTGCCTGAGGTGGACGCCTATGTGCTGTCCAAGCTGGCGGGTCTGGCGGTGACCAAGTCCCAGACCGTCACCGGCACCCCCGCCGAGGAGGCTTACACCATGCTCAGCGAGGCCATCGCCAAGGCCCAGAATGCGGTAGGCTATGAGGAGGAGCTGGTGGCCTTTGTGGACGGCAATATGCTCAAAGCCTTGCAGGACAGCCCCGAGATCTCCCGTCATCTGGTGATGAACGAGTTCAAGAAGGGCGAACTGCACACCCAGGTCACCAGCCTCAACGGCGTGGCCATTCTGCCCGTGCCGGACAGCCGTATGAAGTCCGCCTACGACTTCTACGACGGCACCACTGCCGGTCAGGAGGCGGGCGGCTTCACTCCCGCAGACGGCGCCAAGAGCGTGGGTCTGTTGCTGGTGCCCCGCCGCGCCGCCTCCCTCATCAAGAAGACCGAGCAGGTGCGCTGCTTCGATCCCGCCCACAACCTGAAGGCGGATGCTTGGAAGCTGGACTACCGTCTGTACTACGACGTGGTGGTCAAGGACAGCCTGAGCGGCGGCATCTACGCCTACGTGTATTGATGCCGTCCCTGTAAGGAGGTGACGGTATGACCGGTATGAGCATCCTGCGGCAGGCGCTGAGCCTGATGGGGCAGTCCCATCGGCTCACCGCCGATGACGGGGACGAGAGCGGTCTGCTGGCGGTTAACCAGATCTATGGGGAGCTGTGGCATCGGGATAACGAGGGGGAGTTTGCCCCTCTGTCCCATCTGCGGCAGAAGGTGGCGCTGAGCCCCCGCCTGCTGCCCGCCATGACCTACGGCACCGCCGCCCTGCTCTGCGTGGCGGCGGAGGACAGCGGTCCCTATGACCGCTATCTGGAGCTGTATCTCCGTGCCCTGACCCACGCCGGCGGCACCCCCTACCGCCGCCGCGATCTGCTGGGGGAGGTGAGCGCCCTGTGACAAGGCAGGATAGGCGCCACCCTCTCTACGACCGCAAGCGGTTGGAGGTGCTGGTGATGGAGCACCGTCTGCGGGTGCACCGCGCTCGCGCAAAGACAACCAAGCCCCGTCCTATGAAGGACGGCTGATTCTCCGTGGGAGTCGGGAGACTGAGGTCTTCCGACTCTCTTTTTTTATGGTTGACGAACGGCCTTAAAATTGGTACAATAACTATGTATATGTCATAGAAAGGGGAGAGGAAGATGGATCTGCTGGTGGCAGGGGTGCCCATTACGGTGAACGCCGCCCATAAAGAAGAGCTGGAGCCTATCTACGCGCCCTATGCGCGCACCGACGGTGCTCCCGCGCAGATGGAGATCACCGTCACTGTCCCCGAAGAGATCCCTGTCCCCGAGGGGGAGGTGCTCCGTCAGGTGAAAGCCGCCACGGTGGTGCGCACTCCCGACGGACGGCTGTGCCGCTTTGGGCGCAAGCCCGACGGCACGGTGTTTTTTGCCACCGCCTACGACGAGGACTATCGGCGGGTGGACATCCGCCTGCGGGCGGACGGCAGTCATCCCCAGATCAGCAACCGCGCCAATGAATACCTGCTGACGGGGCTGTCCTTTCAGGATCGGATGACGGTGCTGGGGGGCGGCTGGCTCCATTCCTCCGCCATCTGTTGGCGGGGGCACGGCATCGCCTTTTCCGCCGATTCGGGTGTGGGCAAGTCCACCCACACCTCTCTGTGGCGCGAGCGCTTCGGGGATGAGGTGGAGATGATCAACGACGATAAGCCGGCCATCCGCTTTGACGGAGACACTCCTGTGCTGTGGGGCACCCCGTGGAGCGGCAAGCACGCCCTCAACCACAACCTGTCCGCCCCCTTGGAGGCCATCGTGTTTATTGAGCGAGGGCAGGAGAATCACATCCGCCCTCTGGACACGGTGGAGGCCTATGCCCGCTTGGCAGGCCAGATCCCCCGTCCCTATTACGACGCGGTGTTGGGTTTGCGCACCGTGGAGTTTATCGAGCAATTGCTCACGAATGTACCCGTGTATCTGCTTACCTGCAACATCAGCACCGAGGCGGTGGAGACGGTGGTGCGGGCCGTATTTCCCCAAGAGGAGATGTAAGAGATGAAACTAAAAGACGGATTTTTGTTACGGCAGGTGGGGGACCACCACGTGGTGGTGCCCGTAGGAGAGCGGACGGTGGATTTCCGCAGTATCCTCACCCTCAATGAGAGCGGTGCCTTTCTGTGGGCGCGGCTGACCGAGGGAGCCACCCCCGAAGTACTCACCGCCGCTCTGCTTTCGGAGTACGCGGTGGAGGAGTCGGTGGCGGAGGCGGACGTGGCCGCCTTTGTCACCGCGCTGCGAGAGAAGGGCCTGCTGGATGAATAAGCAAGGGAAAGAGCCCATCGTCACCCCGTTGCCCATGGCACAGCTCACCCCCTTGATGACCGCCTGTTTGGAGCAGGGGCAGGAGGTGATCCTCACGGTGACGGGGGACAGTATGAGCCCCTTTTTGCGGGATAAACGGGATCAGGTGGTGCTGACTGCCGCCGACCCTACGGCACTGACCGTGGGGGACGTGCCCCTCTATCGCCGCAAAAGCGGTCAATACGTCCTGCACCGCATCGTGGAGCGGGACGACGGCGCCACCGTGACCTGCTACGGCGGGGACAGCCGTCCTTCTCAGGGGGGCGACCTGCGGTACACCCTGCTGGGGGACGCCCAATGGCAACGGGAAGAGGGGATCATCCCCGACCAGATCGTGGCCTGCGCCACCGCCTTTATCCGCAAAGGACGGCGGTGGGACTGTGCCGATGCTGCCTATCGTGAGAATCGTCTGCGGTGGCACCGTCTGCTGCCTTGGCGGCAGACGATCCTGTTCTTTTATGGATTACCCAAACGGCTTCGCTACGGGATTCCCCGTCGCCTGCGCCGCTTAATCAAAGGGAGATAACGTATGAAGACCAACACAGCCAACAAATGGATCGGGCAGATCGCCCGACCCCATATGGGCGGACTGGCCGCACTGTCGGTGGTCAGCGGTCTGATGGCAGGGGGAATGGTGCTGTTTGCTCTATTATCCCGTCGGGTCATCGACACCGCCACCGGCGTGGCGGAAGGCAATCTTTGGCACTGGGGCGCGGCGCTGCTGGCTCTGGTGGTGGCGGAGGCGCTGCTCAACGCCCTGTCGGGCACCCTGCGGGTGCGGCTGTCGGGTAAGATGGATATCCGCATACGGGATACCGTCACCGCGGCGCTGTTTCGTAAGCGGTGGCAGGAGGTGAAGGACTATCACTCCGGCGAACTGCTCAACCGCCTCACCTCCGACAGTCGGGTGGTGGTCGGCGCACTGGTAACGCTGATTCCTCAACTGGTGGGTATGGGAGTGCGCCTGCTGGCCTGCGTGGCGGTGCTGGCAACGGTGGATCTGCGCTTCACCTTGATACTGATGGGCGCGGGACTCTTGATGGTGCTGTCCACCCGCATGTACGGTAAGCGAATGAAAAACCTCCACAAGGAATGCCAAGCTGAGGATGGCAAGGTCAAATCCTTTACACAAGAAAGTCTGGCCAACTGGACGGTGATCCAGTCTTTTTCGGGGGCGGATGCCGTGCGGAAGCGCTTACGGCAGGGGATGGACCGCCACTTGGCGGCGGAGGTGCGCCGCGCCCGATGGAGCAATCTGGCGCACGGAGGAATATACCTGCTGTTTAACGGCAGCTACTACGGTGCCCTGCTGTGGGGCGCTGTGGGACTGATGGCGGATACTCTTACCTTCGGTACCTTCACCGCCTTTTTGCAGTTGGTGGGTCAGTTGCGCCTGCCCTTTATGAATCTGTCGGGGATCCTGCCCCAGTATTACAATATGATCGCCTCGGCGGAGCGGCTGCTGGAGCTGCTTCATCTGCCCGAGGAGCCCCGCCGCGAGAGCCCCTTGTCGGCTGAGGAGCTCTATCCCCGTCTGGACGCCGTCGCGGTGGAGGGGGTCACCTTCGCCTACGATCGGGAGGCGCCGGTACTCACCGATGCCACCCTGACGGTGAAGAAGGGGGAGTTTGTGGCGCTGACCGGTCACTCCGGCATCGGCAAGTCCACCCTGTTCCAGCTGCTGTTAGGCTTCTATGCCCCCCAAGAGGGGCGGCTGGTGGCGCAGACAGAGGGGGAAGCGCTTCCCTTGGGGGGCGACACCCGTTGTCTGTTCGCCTATGTGCCCCAGCAGAATCGGCTCACCTCCGGCACGGTGCGGGAGAATATCGCCTTTTGTTGCGGTGACGTGACCGACGAGGCGGTGTGGGCGGCGGCCGAGACCGCCTGCGTAGCCGAGGCCATCCGCGCTCTGCCCGAGGGGCTGGATACGGTGTTGGGGGAGCGGGGCACAGGTCTGTCCGAGGGACAGCTCCAGCGCCTGGCCATTGCCCGCGGCGTGCTGTCGGGGGCGCCCATTCTCCTGCTGGACGAGGTCACCTCGTCGCTGGACGAGGCCACCGAAGCTCGTGTGCTGCGGAATCTGCGCGCCCTGACGGGACGCACCTGCCTGTGCATCTCCCACCGCCCTGCGGCCATGGAGGTGTGCGATCGGGTGGTCCGCTTGGAAAAAGGACAGTTTGTCGAAGCATAAAGCAAGAGCCTTCCCTATGCAGGGAAGGCTCTTGCTTTATTCATCCTCGTATTGGGTCAGGTGACCGGCGGTGCGCATAGCGGGGTATCCCCACTGGCGCAGGGCCTCGAAGGCGCCCACCGCCACCGCGTTGGACAGGTTGAGGGAGCGGGCGGAATCCCGATCGATCATCGGCAGTCGCACGCAGGTGTCGGGGTTTTCGTGGAGCAGCCACTCAGGCAGTCCGCGGGTCTCCTTGCCAAACACCAGATAGGCCCCGTCGGGATAGCTTACGTCCGAGTGGATGTGCTTGGCCTTGGTAGAAAAATAATAAAAAGGTCCCTCGTTGCGGGCAAAAAAGTCGTCCAAGTCCTTGTAGTAGGTGATGTCCAGCAGGTGCCAGTAGTCCAGACCCGCCCGTTTGAGCTTCTTGTCGTCGATCTTGAAGCCCATAGGCTCCACGATGTGCAGACGGGCGCCGGTGGCGGCGCAGGTGCGGCTGATGTTGCCGGTGTTCTGGGGGATCTCCGGCTCCACCAATACGATATTCAGTGTGGGCATAGGGGTACCGCCTCGTTTCCGTGTTTTTTCTCATTGTACCGCAGAAAAGAGCGGTTGACAAGTCATAATTTGCCTTTTTACGGACAACCTACGAAGGAAAGGAGGCGCAAAGCGATGAAACAGACGATGAACAACTTTATGAAAGGGATGGGGATGGGTGTGGCGCTGGGCTGCACCGCCGGTGTGATGGGCACCTATCTGCTGAAAAAGAACAAGAAAGGGCTCAAACACAACGCAGGTCGTGCCCTGCATTCCTTCGGGGATCTGTTGGAGAACGTGACGGATATGTTTTGAGAGGAAAGGCGGAAGAGACTCTTCCGCCTTTTTCTGCAATTTCTTTGTGAACATTTTTAGTTTTGTCTTTACAAGCGGGTCGCTTTCGTGTAAAATGATTGAGAATAGGCATCTGTGCCAATATAAAGAATGGATGTGTAAGACACTATGAGCGATGATAAGAAATACAGCCTGAATGGCGTCCCCGCCGATGAGTTGGAGATCTTTGGCGAACATAAGACCCGCGAGCAGGTGCTGGCGGAGGAGAAAGAGCGCAAGAAGCAGGAGCGGGAGGCTATGCGCCGTGTGGCCAAGGCCCGCCGCGAGGCGGCCAAGGACGGTCCTGCCACCAAGCGCAAGGACGTGATCACCATCTCCATCGTGCTGGTGGCCATTTTGGCTATCTGCGTGGCGGCGCTGGCATTGCAGTTTGTGCAGGCGTCCAAGCAGGAGAAGTTTGAGCAGGATGAGACCCGCACCTATTTCTACAACCCCGACGCTAAGCCGGAGATGACCGAGGACGGTCTTCGCGGCGCCATCACTGCCGCCTATTATACCAAAGGCGGCTATTTGGCGGTGGAGATGATTCTGGGCAACGGCAGCGCCGACGACCTGTTGCTGATGGACATTGATGTGACCCTGTTCAATGAGGCGGGGGACCAGATCGCCAGCGGCTTTGCCGAGGTGGCGGACAGCGAGGTGGTCGTGGAGGCAGGCGGCACCACCGATTACACCTTCTACATTTCTCCCGCCCACATCTCCATCAAGGACGATCCCTTGTCTGCCATCAGCTACACCATCGATCACACCGGCGGCGTGTTGGAGAAATAACACCCACAAAAGAGGAAACCCTATGTTAGAACTGAGAAACATCACCTATACCGTAGAGGATGAAAGCGGCAAAGCGCTGGACATCCTGCGGGATATCAATTTAACCATAAACGAGCGTTTTGTGGCCATCACCGGCCCCAACGGCGGCGGCAAGTCCACACTGGCTAAGATCATCGCCGGCATCCTGACCCCTACCGCGGGACAGATCCTGCTGGATGGGGAGGACATCACCGACAAGACCATTACCCAGCGGGCCCAGGCGGGCATCAGCTTCGCCTTTCAGCAGCCGGTGCGGTTCAAGGGACTGACGGTGCAGGATCTCATCACCTTGGCGGCGGGACGCAAGATCACCATCTCCGAGGCCTGCGCCTACCTGTCCGAGGTGGGTCTGTGCGCCAGAGAGTATATCCACCGCGAGATCAACGCCAGCCTCTCCGGCGGTGAGTTGAAGCGCATCGAGATCGCCATGATCATGGCGCGGGGCACCAAGCTGTCCATCTTTGACGAGCCGGAGGCGGGTATCGACCTGTGGAGCTTTAATAACCTGATTCAGGTGTTTGAGAAGATGCACGAGAAGCTGGGCGGCAGCATTATGATCATCTCCCATCAGGAGCGGATATTGAATATTGCCGATCGGGTCATCGTGGTGGCCGACGGTCAGATCCGCAATGAGGGTCGGCGGGAGGACATCCTGCCGGATCTGCTGGCGGGCAGCAGCCCCTGCTCCGTCCTGACGGACAAGCTGTAAGGGGGTGCGCAAAATGGATAAGATTCAACAGACCTTGTTAGAGCAGATCGCGGATCTGCACGGGGTGCCTCAGGGCGCCTACAATATCCGCGCCAACGGTGAGATGGCGGGACGCGCCACCACCGAGAACATCGACATCGTCACCAAGACGGACAAGCCGGGCATTGACATTATCATCAAGGCCGGCACCAAGAACGAGAGCGTGCATATCCCCGTCATCCTGAGCCAAACGGGTCATCAGGAGCTGGTGTATAACGATTTCTACGTGGGCGAGGGTGCCGACGTCACCATCGTGGCGGGCTGCGGCATCCACAACGGCGGTGACGAGGAATCCCGCCACGACGGCATCCACGCCTTCCATCTGGCGGCGGGGGCGCGGCTCAAATACGTGGAGAAGCATTACGGCGACGGAGACGGCAACGGCCGTCGGGTGATGAACCCCACCACCGTCATGGAGTTGGGTGAGGACGCCTATATGGAGATGGAGTCCACCCAGATCAAGGGGGTCACCTCCACCGTCCGCGAGACGGATGCGGTGCTGGCGGCAGGCGCCACCCTTATTGTCCGTGAGAAGATTATGACCCACGGTCAGCAGTTGGCGGAGACCAACTTCAAGGTGGATCTCAACGGGGAGGGCGCGTCTGCCCAGTTGTCCTCCCGCTCGGTGGCCAAGGGGGGATCCCGTCAGGTATTCCGCTCGGTCATCAACGGCAATGACAAGTGCACCGCCCACTCCGAGTGCGACGCCATCATTATGGATGCCGCCTCGGTGAGCGCCATCCCCGAGGTGACCGCTAACCATCTGGATGCGGCTCTCATTCACGAGGCCGCCATCGGCAAGATTGCGGGCGAACAGCTCATTAAGCTGATGACCTTGGGCCTCACCGAGCAGGAGGCCGAAGAGCAGATCGTCAGCGGCTTCTTGAAATAATCCCCATCGCACCCCGCTCTCATCGACAGCGGGGTGTTTTTTTATACCGCTATGTTCGTTCTGTTCCGTAGGGGCGGTCTGTGACCGCCCGCGGGCGAACTTTTCTTCCAAAAAAAGGTTGTACTTTCTCGCCCTTTCTGCTACAATGGGGCAAGAGACGAGGTGAGTCTATGAACGCTATTATCAACGGCACCCTATTGCTCAAAGACGGGGCGGTGGAGAACCACGCCCTGCTGTATACCGACGTGATCCAAGGGATCGTCCCTATGGAGGCAGTGCCGGCGGATGCCAACCTTATCGATGCTCGGGGTGGCTATGTGGCGGCGGGTCTTATCGACCTGCACATCCACGGCTACCGGGGACGGGACGTGTGCGACGGATCAGCGCAGAGCCTGCGGGTCCTCTCCGAGGGTCTGTTGGCTAACGGTGTGACCGGTTATCTGCCCACCACCATGACGGTGGGGGAGGATACCATCCGTCAGGCGCTGGAAGCGGGCCGTCAGGTAATGGAGGAGAGCCGCCGCTGGCAGGGAAGCACCATACTTGGCTTCCACGCGGAGGGTCCCTTTGTCAGCCCTAATAAGGCGGGGGCGCAGGATCCCCGTCACATTCAGCCGCCCAATGCCGACCTGATTCGGGAGTATGCGGACGTAATCCGACTGGTGACGGTGGCGCCGGAGCGGGATACCGCCGACTTTGCCTTCGTCCGTCAGGTGCGGGCGGAGACCGACGTAGTGGTGTCTATGGGACACACCGAGGCGGACTATGCCACCGCCGCCGCCGCTATGGAGGCGGGGGTGGGCCACGTGACCCATCTCTTTAATGCCATGCCGCCGATTTCCCATCGCGCCCCCGGTGCGGTGACCGCCGCCCTTGCCCGCGACGTGAGCTGCGAGCTGATCGTGGACGGCTATCACGTGGATGCGGCGCTGTACGATATGGTATGGCGGCTGAAAGAGCGACGCCTGTGCTTCATCACCGACTGCCTGCCTGCGGGCGGACTGCCGGTGGGGGAGTATACCTTGGGCGGACAGCCTATCCGTTACGACGGGCAGGTGTGCCGCTTGGAGGACGGCACCATCGCGGGCAGTGTGCTGGCGCTCAACCGCGGGGTTTGGCAGGTGTATACCCATTCCTCCATCCCTTTGTGGGAGTGTGTCAATTGTGCCTCCCTCAATCCCGCCGCGGTGCTGGGTCTTTCCCACCGCAAGGGCTCTCTGGAGGTGGGCAAGGACGCGGATGTGATCGTTACCGACCCCAACTTTACCGTGTGCGCCACCATCATCGGCGGCGAAATGCGCTATACGAAATAAGAAAAAGCACCGACCGATGGTCGGTGCTTTTTTTGTTGCTTATCACTCCACGCCGCGTTTATATAACCCTCGGGTGATGGCGGCGGGCGGCTTGCCGCCGTGACGGTAGGTGTCCATCACCTCGCGGCAGCGGGCGGCATCCTCCACGGTGAAATGGAAGAGATAGAAATCCACACGGGGCAGCTCATCCGTCTTATCCCCCCACCACAGGGGGACGCTGTTGAGCACCTCGGCGCATCCTCCCGCACACTGGACGGGGAATCGGGTGCCGGTGCGGTCGGTGAGTCCCTGCCCCTTGCAGTCGGCGCAGGAGCCGGTGGCGCACTGACGGGGGCAGTTGCGGGTGAGCATCAGGGGCTGATGCCCGTACACCATGAGACCCACCGGCAGGGGGGCAGGGAGCAGCCGCTCCATCTGCCCCAAGGTCAGCTCCATGGACAGGGTGGCGCCTGTCAGCCCCTTTTCGGTATAGAAACGCAGCGCCTCCCGATTGGTCAGGTTAAGCCCAAATCCGCCCAAGGGCAAAAGCCCCGCCTCGCGGCAGAGGGGGATCGCCCCCACATTCTGGCACAGGGCGAAGGTAGCGCCCGCCTCACGGGCGGCGGCCAGCCGCTTTCTCGTCACCGCTTCCCGCCCGAACAGTCCGCGGGGAATCTCCACGCCCACCTCCACGTCACGGGCGATGGTGAGGAGGGTCTCAGCGGGGGTGGAGAGGGGCAGAATCACCTTGTCCGCTCTCAGATCAGGGGTGTATTGGGCGGCGGAGGAGAGCCGCGCGATCCACTGCGTACTCTCTGTTTTGTGAGGCGGCAACACCTCGCCCACCGCACGGTTGTCCCATTCTACGGGTGTAAAGCTTTGCCGCTTTACGGTCAATTCTTCCAGCGCTTGCCGCCGTAGTCCGTTGATGACCGCCATGGGCAGGGTGAGCCCCTCGTCCAGGGCGCACACCACGATGTCGGCATAGTAGGGGGTGCCGCCGGTCTTGCGCAGTTGCTCCTCCACGCGGGTGCCATCCAAGGGGCGGTTCACCGCCACCTCGCCCCCCTGCGCGGTGACGGTCACGTCGTTTTTCCCGTCGCTGACGGTCAGGCGGCATTGGGTCGCTTCCAGCGCGAAGGACATGGACACCGGCACCAGAGGCATTTCTTTCTCATACAGCCGCGCCAGCTCTTTGAGCACCCCGACGGCGGCGGTTACGTCCTCGTGGCGGCGCACCCCGAACATCTCTCCGCCCCGACGGTCGGTGTAGTAGCCGTCGGTGAATCCGCTGCGGGAGAAGACACTTTTCAGTTGTTCCAGTTGGTTGTCGCTGACCGTTTCACCCCGTACCGCCGCGGCGTACACGGAGGTGGCGGCGGCCACGTATTCGGGGCGCTTCATTCGCCCCTCGATTTTCAGGGAGGTGACTCCCAGTTCTTTCAGCTCCTGCACGTAGTGTAGCAGGCAGTTGTCTTTGAGACTCAGCGCCGCCTTGTCGGGGGTGGCGGGGCGTCCCGTCCCCTCAGTGGGGGCAAAGGGCAGACGGCAGGGCTGGGCGCAGGCGCCTCGATTGCCGCTGCGGGAACCCAACATAGCGGAGAAATAGCACTGTCCCGACACACTCATACACAGAGCGCCGTGGACGAACACTTCCAGTTCAACTCCCAAATCGGTACAGGCGGCGATCTCGTCGCGGGTCATCTCGCGGGCCAGCACCACACGGGAGAAGCCTGCCTTGCGCAGGAAGGTGACCCCTGCGGGAGAGTGACAAGATAACTGGGTGGAGGCGTGCAGTGGCATGGTGGGCATTACCGCCCGCAGACGGCGCGCCAACCCTAAGTCCTGCAAGATAAGAGCGTCCACCCCGCACGCAGCGGCTTCGATGGCTACCGCCACCGCCGCCTCCATCTCTTCCTCGCGGATGAGGGTGTTGAGGGTGAGGTATACCGCCACGTTTCGAGCGTGACAATAGGCCACCGCTTCCCGAAGGGCCTCGGTGGTGAAATTGTGGGCACTGCGGCGGGCATTAAAGGCTTCCGCACCTAAATAAACGGCGGCGGCACCGCATCGTACCGCCGCCGTCAGGCATTCAGGGGAGCCCGCCGGCGCCAATACTTCCGGCAGGGTGTGTTTCATCGCATAGCCAACTTTCTTTCCAGCTCTTCCTTCTCGCGGCGGAGCTGAGCGATCTCTCGGCGCAGGGCCTCCGCCTCTACGCGGGTGCGGTTGCTGTCGTCAAAGAAGCTTTTGAGCTGTTTGCGCAGATTATCCGCCGACTGGGCGGCCTTCTTGGCTTCGTCCGCCTGCATCAGGGCGGTCATCACGGTGGCCATCACCAGAGAGGTGCGCTCGTTGGCGTTCATCACGTTGCGGATACGGGCATCCAGCTGGGCGCCCAATTCCTGCATATAGCCGGGGGTCTCGTCGGTGGTCACCACGTAGTCGGTGCCGCAGATATTCAGTCGTACCTTGTTCACAGTCTCCATGTCGATATTCCTTTCTCCATGTCGAATTAGTCTAGTCTCATTATATCGCGAAAATTGTCCGCGGTCAAGGGGAAAATCACTCTTTTTGCCTTGCGAAACACTATATTTTGTGGTATAATCTTCAAAACAACACAAGGAGGTGTCCTATGGAGCGGATCGGACTGTATATTCATACGCCCTTTTGCGCGGCAAAATGTCCCTATTGCGACTTCTATTCCCGCCCCTTGGGCACTCCGTTGCAGGCCGAGGCGGCGCTGGATGCCTACGTGAGCGGACTGCTCCGCTCCATGGACGAATGGGCGACCCGTCTGCCTCTGACCGCCGACACCCTCTATTTCGGCGGCGGCACCCCCTCTCTGTTGGGCGGGGCGCGGCTGGCGGCCATTATCCGCCGTGCCGAGGAGCGGTTTTCTCTGTTCTCCGTCACCCCCGAGATCACCTTGGAGGCCAATCCCGCCGACAACCTGGCGGACACCCTTTCCGCCTTTGCGGCTGCGGGGGGAAACCGACTGTCTCTGGGGATGCAGTCCGCCCTGCCGCAGGAATTGGCGGTGCTGGGGCGCCGCCACACCCCCGCGGACGTGGAGCGCACGGTGGGGGATGCCCGCCGTGCGGGGATCACCAATCTCTCCTTGGACGTGATGCTGGGGGTCAGCGGACAGACGGCGACCACCGCCTGCCACAGCGTGGAC
>JAZOWI010000056.1:0-9173 GCA_045659145.1 Acutalibacteraceae bacterium
ACAGGGGTCAGGCGGCCGTGGCGCACCTCTTCCATATCGAACTCATAGCCGGCACCGTCCAGCAGCTCCACGTCGTCCATCAGGGTCTCGTGGAGATAGGGGCCGATCATATCCTTCAAGCTGACGTCCTTCAGGTCCACGCGGGTAGCCGCCACCTCGTGCTGAGCGTTGGCGTTCTCGTCGTTGGCGGTGAAGGCGATGATGCTGCTATTATTGCGGTCGTACACACCCTTAAACTCCTTGCCCGAACCGATGGGCCAGTTCATGGGATAGGTGCGAATGCCCAGCACGCTCTCAATCTCCTCCATCAGGTCAAAGGGATTGCGGGCCTCGCGGTCCATCTTGTTGATGAAGGTGAAGATGGGGATATTACGCAGCAGACACACCTTGAACAGCTTGATGGTCTGGCGCTCCACGCCCTTACTGGCGTCGATGACCATCACGGCGGAATCCGCCGCCATCAGGGTACGATAGGTATCCTCGGAGAAATCCTGGTGACCGGGGGTGTCCAGAATGTTGATGCAGTAGTCCTTGTAGTTGAACTGCATCACCGAGCTGGTGACCGAGATACCGCGTTGTTTCTCGATCTCCATCCAGTCGGAGACCGCGTGCTTATTGTTCTTTTTGCCCTTGACCATACCCGCCTGCTGGATGGCGCCGCCGTACAGCAGGAACTTCTCGGTGAGGGTGGTCTTACCGGCGTCGGGGTGGGAGATGATGGCAAAGGTGCGCCGCCGCAGGATCTCCTCATTGGTGGGACGGCCGGTGGTATTGACGATATCCATAATAATCCTCCGCTATACAAGGATGGCGGCTGCCTGCCGCACACATACCGAAATAGTATACCGCATTTCACCCCGTATTGCAATGACTTTTTGCGATTTTATTCCTCAGTCATCCATTCGTTCTGTTAAATACAAGTGTGTCTCGACCATCCATATTGATAGGAAAGTCATCCTCCGAAGAAGGGATGTCGTCCAGTGTGAAGGTGTCCGCCTTCTTGTCGTAATACCAACCGGCATACGCCACCCATTCCTCGGAGTCATCGGGATAATCGGACGGCTTGTTTTTGACAAATTCGGAAAAAGTGACACGACCCGGGGCGCCAAAATGCATTCTTATTACCTGTTCTCCCTCTGCGCCTTCCAGCAAAACATACTTGACTTCCTTAGAGAATGTCAGCGTAAACCGCTGTGTGCTATCCACCCAGACCGAGTCCTCCGCCGTAAGGAGTTCCTGCGTATTCACAGTATTGTAATTGCCAATCCCGATCATCAGCGTAACGATTATGCCGCAAAGGAAAGGCAAGCCTACCAAAAGGGAAAGAAAAACGATTAATTTCGTTTTCTTCTTTTTTTGTGGATCCATATCACTCACTCCGTTAATGAGAATCTACCCACAATTATACCTTATAACCAAAAATAGTCAATAGGGCATCCTTTCGTGGCCTTTGTTGCCGAAAGGATACCCTATTGACATAACACACTCTCTGTTTTTAGTTTTTAGTCCCCGCTCACCAAACACACCGCGTGGCAGATGCGGGGGATGGACTCACCCTGCTGGGAGGAGGTGGGGCTCATCAGCGCCCCCGTGGGGCAAAAGAGCACCCGTTTCAGCTCGCCCCGCTCCATCATGGGCAACAGATGAGCGCACAGCACCGCCGCAGAGCAGCCGCAGCCGGAGCCGCCTGCGTGGACGTCCTGCCGCTGACGATCAAAGAGCAGCAGACCGCAGTCGGTGTAGTTGCCCCCCAGTGTGTGCCCCTTGGCGGCCATCAGCTCCCGACACAGGGCGCTGCCCACCTGCCCCAGATCGCCGGTGACGATCAGGTCGTAGTCGGAGGGGGCGGTGGCGGTATCCTCCAAAAAGCGGGCGATGGTGTCCGCCGCCGCGGGTGCCATGGCCGCCCCCATATTGTTCATATCCGTGACCCCCATATCGCACACCCGACCGATGCACACGCTCTCCACCCGCACGCGGCCGCCCCCCCCCACCCCCACCGGGCCGGAGGCGGTGGCGGTCCACTGACTGGTGGGGGGACGCTGCCCGCCGTATTCCAAGGGGAAGCGGAACTGGCGCTCGGCGGTGCAGAAATGGGACGAGGTCACGGCGCCGCACAGGTCGGCGGCGCCGCTGTCCACAAAAATGGCCGCCATAGCCAAGGTCTGCCCCATGGTAGAGCAGGCGCCGAACTGCCCTACCAGCGGCACCCCCATTTCCCGCAGTCCGAAGGTGGAGGCGATATTCTGATTCAGCAGGTCACCGGCAAACAGCACCTGCAACTGCCCCGGGGACAGGCCCGTCTTGTTCACCGCGCGGGTGAGCGCCTCCCGTTGCAGGGCGCTCTCCGCCCGCTCCCAGGTATCCTCCCCCAGATGGGTGTCCTCGAACACCGCGTCAAAATAGCGGCCCAACGGGCCCTCTCCCTCTTTTTTGCCCCCCACGGCGGCATAGCCCACGATGGTGGGACGGTTGGACAGGGCGATGGTCTGCGCCCCTACGCGCTCCGGCATGCGACATCTCTCCTTGTATGGTTTTTCTTCCTTACCTTGCCCTGCCCCGCCAAAAATATGCAAAAAGCCTTTACCGTTCTCTCCCCTGCCGAAAATAGGGGGTATATTTTATGCAAAATGCGAATGGTTTCTCATCGGCAAATAGGCTATAATTTAGATTGAAAGATGTGTTCACGGTTTTTCCGGAATATTTATCCAAAATAGGTGACCAAACGGTGTCTTTTCCCGTGTATATAGGTGAGAGGTGCTATTTCTTTCATAGTTTGTCACAATTACATATTTTCTTTCGTTATTATGTATGTGAACTAATTATGGGGAGATAAACCCAATGGTTTGTAATGCTGTTGGAGTGATTAAGCATACGTAAATACGAAAGGAGAAACTTATGAAAAAACGGATACTTATGAAAAAATTGGCCCTTGCTTTTTCGTTTATCCTCTTTTGTGTAAGCATTTTTTCTGCACTTCCCGTGACTGCTTCGGAAACGGAAGACTTGACCTTGGGCGGACTTGTCCCTGAAAAAACGATTGAAGAAATGGGCCACAAGCAGATTTCCGACAACCTTACAGACCAGTTAAACGGTGTGGAATATATTAATGAAGACGGTACAGCAACTGCTTATTTGTTTGCAGAACCAATCAAATATGAAGACGAGAATAACCAGATCAAATGGATTGACAAATCTTTGCGCAAAGCGGTCTTGAAAAACGGCTGGAAAAGCACTGCCAACTGGTTTTCTTTCTTTGTGCATAATGATATACAAGACGGTGTAGAACTCTCCTATGACGATGTGTCTTTGACTGCAGTGCCTGTCCTTGACGGCCCAAATACAATCGGCAAACAAAAAATGGTAAGTCGCATTGACGATCTTAGGGTGGCCATGGCAGAAAACCAAACAGAAATAGCCTATGAGAGCACCTACACAGGATACAATATGAATATAACCGTTCCCGTTGGTGACGGCACATTATTTGCTATGGATATTGCAGGGGATATTTCTTCTGTCACGGAGGAAAATGGGCAGGTAACTGTTGCAATGAAAGATGGGTCTGCTGTCATTTATACTATACAAGCGGCTTTTACAGACGAACAGTATTTATGGTCTGAAGATATAGAGATAACGGTCATTCGGGCAAAGAAGGATACAACTCGAATCGAATATTCTGTTAGCGAGAATGTAACAGCAGATATAATTTCCATACAAATTGGTAACGAAGTTATTAGTGCAACGGATAACAATGATCGATCTTCTTCTGCAAGTGTTTCTGTGACAAGAATGGTGTATAGTTACTTTCCAAACAGATATTATGGTTTTGGAAATTATTACTTGATTGGGTCACAGGGTGAAAATAAGAATTACCGATCGTTTGTATATATGGACGTTTCTCAGTTGAGTAGTATTCCCTATAATCGCATTCTTGGAGCTAATTATCACGTGTATGAACAAACAAACGAGGATACATCTTTTCAGGCAGAAGCTTATATGGTAACCGAAAGTTGGACAGAAACAGCTACTACGTGGTCAAATATGCCTTCACACGATGAAGAGAAAATTACCACAGTTAATGTTTCGCATTTCGAAGATCAAACATGGTACGATTTTTATATTACAAGAGCAGTAATGGCTTGGTTACAAGGTATACCTAATTATGGAATTATGTTAAAATCCCGCACAGAAAACATCATTAATTACCGACAATTTGCAGGTCATCAAAACAGCAGTTATGTGCCTAATCTATCTGTTACCTATACAACGGAAACAACCTCGATGGATAACATCGGCATTGAAGATGGTGAGGAATACTACATTAAAAACAAAAACAGTATGAAATATCTCACCGCCTCCGGTAACACCGGTTCTTCCAACGTGATGCAGAGCGATTGGACTGGAGCGGATAATCAAAAATGGACAGTGGATTATCAAGGAAACGGCTATTATAAATTGACTCCCTCTAACGCCACCAATATGGTGTTGGACACCAGTGGAGGCAGCAATACAAACGGTGCTAATATCCAGTTGTATTCGCCCAACAACGGATTAGGGCAAGAATTCAAGTTTATCCGCAACTGGGACGGCAGTTATCAGATTGTTACCCACTTAAGTAATGATGTGAGAGGATTGAAGGTTGAGAATAACAGTGAGTCCGGCGGTGGCAATGTGTACCAATGGTCTCACACTGTGGATTGGATGATGAGTGATGATTGGACGTTGGAAACTGTGGAAAACGGGTTTGCTAGTTTGTATTGTTTTACAGAGGAAGAAGGGGATGGATATGGATTAAACACATACCAGTACTCTGAAGATGTTTTGTCCTCTCTAATAGATATGGACTACGCGGTTTGTCTTTTTGTGGATGAACCCGCCAGCACAGCGTATAATTTGATGCCTGATGATTCACTTTTCGTTTTTATTGGACATGGTACCAGTGAAGGCCTTCATTTCAAATCGGACGGCAATTATTTGACAGTAGATAGGGTTACAGCCTCCACTCCCTATGCTAACTCAATATACGATATGTCACATAACGCATTGGCAAAACTGCAATTGGCAACATATGCCAGTTGTTATTCTGGCAAGGATGATTCGATTACTGATACAAATTTAGCAGGTGTAACTTATCAAAGAGGAGCACATGTTGTGACTTCTCATCCGGTCGCTGTAACATCTGGCGGTATGGGAGATTGGGTGATAGTTTTTCTTGCCGCTTGTGCAGAAGGGAAAACTGTGTATCAGGCAATGAACGCTGCTGATGAATACCTGTATAATGAGACGAACGATTATATTTACGGTAATGCAAACCAACGGCACGTGCTGGGTGATTTTTCTATGCAACTATATCATAGCGAGGAGGAAGAGTGATGAAAGTAATAAGGATTTTAGGTTTTGCGATAGGTTTAAATATGATCCTGATTGCCGCCTGCGGGCAGAAGCCGCAGATTCCGGATGAGTCCGCTTTGCCGGATACGTCTGTCTCCACCACGGAAAGCACGACCTCCACAACGGAAGAAACCACCACTACGACTACCACGGCGGAAAGCACAACAACCACTACGACAACCGCGATCACAACGACCACCGCAACGGCGACAGCCTCAAAGCCTACCACAACGACACCGACTTCTACCGCTTCAACGACCGTCACTACAACCACCCATCCCACAACCACTAAATCGACAACGACAAAAACAACCGCTAAACCGACAACCACAGAAAAAATCACCACGACTACAACAAAACCAACCACCGCCGTTGAGAAAACCACAACTACAACCACAACCACGGCCACCACTACCACAGCTGCAACCACAACAATGGTCGTGGAGCCCGATACACCGCCGGCCGATCGGCAGGAAATGAGTCTTTACTTTGATGGACAGGTGATTAATTTTCGTTATTATTCCAACGAACAAGACGAGACAACCGGCCGTCTGCAGTGGGTATATCGGGATTCAAAAAATTATCCATATTTCGAGTTTGAGTGCACCGTGGATGCTGAAACCGGATGCGTTGTGGAGGTTTTTCATAATTTATATCGCATTTTTTCGCAGGTGATAGAAGAAACCGAATTGCATAACTTCTTTGCACAGGTATTTTCCGAGTCCGGACTGAATTCTTCCCATTTATATAAGGCTGAATATAAAATTAATTATGATACTACATGGGGAGGCACTGCTGCGGATACTGCCACGGTGACAATTCCGCTTAACGAGGAAGGCGATAGAATTGTATGGTACATCACCAAGGTGCACGGGCTGCGTATAAGTCGCGTAACGGTCAAAATAGAGGATAAATCCCAGTACCAAACGAAATTGACCGGATTCTATCCGCCCCAATGGGCTTGAAAACTGTCTTGGTAACCCATCGGAAACCGGTCCAAAGCCGCTACCCACGACGGGTGGCGGCTTTTGATTTCCTTATTTTTCAAATCCGATCAGCAGGCCGCCCCGCTCCGCGTAAAAGCTGCACAGCCCCCGCGCCCCGTAGACCTGCACCTCTGCGGCGGGATAACGGGCGATCAGCGCCTGCCGCAGTGCCTCGGCCGCGGCGGGATTGTCCACGTGGCTAATCCGCACCGCGCCGCCCTCATAGCCCAGCGCCGTCAGGTGGCGGAGCACCGACTCCCGTGTCTTCTCCTGCCCCCGACACTTGTCCAGCATGGCCAGATTGCCCTCTTTGGCGTGTCCCACGGCGCGGATGCCCAGCAGTCCCGCCGCCTTAGCGGCCAGCGGACTCACCCGTCCGTTGTTAGCCAGATTGCGCATGGACTCCAACACGAAAAGAAGCCCCGTCCGCGCCCCGTAAGCGGTGGCGCTGTCCCGCACCTGCTCGAAGGACATCCCCTGCGCCAGACAATGGCGGATATGCTCCAAGATCAGCCGCATATGGGGACCGGTGGAGCGGGTGTCCATTACAAACACCCGTCGGTGGGGATGCCGCTCCTCATAGTCGCGGGCGGCGATCACCGCCGCATTATAACTGCCGGACAGCTCTCCCGTGATGGTGAGGCAAAAGACCTCCTCCGCCTCACCGAAGGCCTCCAACCAATCCCCCACCGAGGGGCAGGCGGTACCGCTGCGTCCCTTATAGGCCGCCAGTTCCGCCGCCATAGCGGACACGTCCAGCGCTCCGTCGTCCACATATTCTCTTTGTTCCGTCACGATTTTCAGCGGCGCGGCGGCAAAATCCGCCCCCTCCATCGTCAGCGTATCCGCCGAGGAATCCGCCACGATCCGTCTTATTCTTTCCGTCATTGGTTGCTCCTTTCGGTTGAGTGACTGCTTTGCTCTCCCCTATCCTACACCCGCTCGCCGCCAAAAGCAATCTACACTGCTCCTGCCCCGTTCTCCGTCTGCGGCGCATCGGGTAGAGGGCACTCCCCTTACTCTACCAAGAGTAGAATGGGCCAAAAAAGGCCCCGCAAGTCACCTTGCAGAGCCTTTTCGTCCTTTATTCTTCCGCGGTCATAAACTCCGCACCGATCCATCGCTCCCCCTCTGCCGTATACACCAGATCCCCCGCCATATAGCGGGTGTTGGGTTTCAGGTCATAGTCGGTGAGCTTCATCCCGACGGAGAGGGGATCCGACGAGGGGGTCTGGGGATAAATGACGTAGAGCGCTGCCATTCTGCCGTTCTTGTCACGCACGGTTTCCCAGCCGCCCTCCACCTGCTCCCACAGCCAAAACTCGTTGCCGACCTGAAGCGATTCATCCGACAGATTGCGCAGGTAGATGGTCACCTTGTCGGTGCGTCCGTACACCTCTTTGTCGGTCCACACCGCCACCTCGGGGAGCCGATCCTCCTCAGTGAACACCGTGGGCAGGGTGTAATCCTTGGTGGGTCCCGTGGTGGTCGTGGTGGTGTCGTCGGTGGTATCCCGAGAGAGATGGGGCGGAACATAGGCACTCTTGGCGGTGCTCTTGCGGGTGCTCTCCCCCGACTGGGTGGAGGGCGGGGTCACCAGATGGGTGGAGATGGGTCTGGAAGAGACGGTGGTGCCGTCCCCTTGCTCGGTGCGGGTCTGCCCCCCGTCAGCATTGGCCGCCACCTTCGCCGTGGTGGTGGTCGTGGTGGCAGTGGTGGTGGTCGTGGTGGTGGTAGTAGTGATCTCCTCCGTGGTGGTGGTCGTTTCTTCTGTGGTGGTGGTCGTGGTGGTAGACACCGACTCCTCCTGTGGCACCGACCCATCGGGAGAGAGGGGCGTCTGTCCGCAGGCAGTGAGCCAGAGGGTACACAGCAACAGCACAAGCAATAATAGAGTGGTCTTTTTCATCTTTCTCTCTCCTTTCCTGTCGATGGGAGGCTGTACTTTTATTATACAAGGTCTTTCGCTCCCGCGACAGCCGCAGATTGCCTAATCTTTGTCGTCCATTTTCGGTGGTTTACACAACAAGGGGAGGCGCAGAGACCCCTTTCACCCTCTATGCCGCATTTTTTGGAAAAAGGTTACAGATTTTTGCCATCTTGTTGCATAAAGACAAAAAAACAGCTCTGCAAGGCAACTTGCAGAGCTGTTTTTACTCATTCTTCCGTTTCCTCGGCGGGGCGGGTGGGGGCGCGCCCGTACAGCGCCGTGAGGCGGGCGATCTTCTTGGTCAGTGCGGGGGTGATGGCATCGGGGCGCATCCGCCACTGCCAGTTGCCCGCGGCGACGCCGGGGGTATTCATCCGCGCCTCACTGCCCAGTTCCAGATAGTCCTGCATCTGGGTGATGAACAGGTTGGACACACTGCTCATACCGCCGCGAATCAGTCCCCACACGGCTCCCTCTTGCTCATTAAGACCCAGATAGGCGGTAGCCTTATCCACCGTCTGCGCCTCGGCGGTGTCCAGCCAACCCGCCACCGTGTCGTTGTCGTGGGTGCCCCCGTAGCACACGCAATTGGGGCCATAGGTGTGGGGCAGATAGTCGCTGGGCTCCTCCGAGTCAAAGGCAAACTCCAACACCTTCATACCGGGGAAGCCGCTGTCGTCCAGCAGCTGCACCACGGCGGGAGAAGGCTCGCCCAGATCCTCCGCAATGAAGCGGATGGAATAGAACCAATCCCGCAGCACCCCCACCAGCGCCATACCGGGACCTTTGACCCACTGCCCCTTCTTGGCGGTCTTCTCCCCATAGGGCACCGCCCAATAGCTCTCGAAGCCGCGGAAATGGTCGAT
>JAZOWI010000057.1:0-32912 GCA_045659145.1 Acutalibacteraceae bacterium
ATCGACATCCCAAATGTCGCGCGCTACCAACTGCGCCACACCCCGATATATTAAATTGTATCAAAGAAAACTTGAAAAATCAAGTTCCACAGTTGTGGTCAAATATAGGGTCAAAACCTAAAAATCGAAGTTTGAAACTCCTGAAAACCCAGTGTTTAAGCGGTTTTTCAAGGTGAGGGGGTTGAACCGTTCTCTTAGTCCCAAACCACCCGCGCCCCCAGCTGCGCCACACCAGGATATAACAGCGGCATAAGCCTCCGTTTTTGCATTGTACACCATTTGCGGCGGAAAGTCAAGGCGAAAGGCGTCTGCATCAAGGACGGGCGATCTGCTCCATTAGCATCTCCCATTCCTCCGCCGTCAAAGTGGCGTTGACTACCTCCAACAGACGGTTGACGGACAAAGTGGCGGGCAATTCCAGTGCCTGCAACAGACGGGCGCGTCGTGTACTGCAATCGACCGTGCCGCTTAACCCCCACTCCATCAAATTCGCTTTGGTGAGGGATAAGCTCTTAGCCTCGACAGCCGTCTCGTCCTCAAACACGGCGCCCGCCCGCTCTAAGGCGGCGATTACCGTCCCGTTATCCATCCCCTCAACGCCCAACAGACCCTCCTTGGAGGGGGCGGTCTTGCGCCGCTCTTTCCCCTCGCGAGGCGGGATATACGCCTGCAATAGCTGTTCCGGCGGGATACATCCTAACAAGTGATTGCGAATCACGCCGCCGGCGCTGTCGCTGTCGGTGAGCACGATCAGCCCTTTTGCCGCCGCTAAACGGCGGAGCATCGCCATACGCTCCGCATCCTTGAATATGCGAAAACCGTCCGTCTGCACCACCAAAGCATCCACTGCCGAGCGCACACGGATCACGTCGTATTTTCCTTCCACCACAATGGCCTGCCGCACCCGTCTCATATTACCCCTCCTGTACGCGGGCAATAAGCTGGGCGATGGTTTTCTCCAACAGCAGCCACTCCATACCATAGTTAAACTTGACCGCCTGATCCGCCCGCGCCAGAATCTCCAAGCTGTCTCGCAGCAGAGGCACGCTCAGCCGCGCGGCATCCCGCGCCGCATTCCGCAGACGCCACTCTTTACCCTTATAACTCTTGTAAGTAGCCGCGATGTTTTCGGTCGGCACACCACCTGCGGTGGCCGTCTTAGCACGATACAAATCTGCGTAGGCGTTGGACAGGGTGCCCAACACCGTTACCGGCTCCTGCCTCTGTATTTTCAGCTGATGAAGCAGCTCGTAAGCCTCCTCCTGTCGACGACGCAGAATCGCTTTGGACAAGTCAAAGACTTTGGCCTCCAGGTTCTTCGCACAGACAGCGTCAATGTGATGTCGGGTGATCTCCTCTCCACCCACGGCACACAATTTATCCAATTCACAAAGCAGCAGGTTGAGATCGTTGCCCACCTGCTCCACCAGATAGCGGGCGTCCTCCATATCCAGCCGTGCGCCGCGGCGCTTGGCACCGGACACCAGCATCTTGGCCACGTCCGTCACGGATTTGTGCTCAAACTCCATCACCACGCCCACCTTTTGGGCAAGGGCGAGAAAATCCTTCCAACCTTTTTTGCGATTGTCGGGTTGTACCGTCATCTGCCAGAACACCAGCACGCAAGTATCGGGAATCTGCTCCACCAGCCGCATCAGCCGCTGGGTGTCCCCGCTTGTCACTTCGTAATCCCGCACCTGCACACACTTGCGATCGGTCATCAGCGGCAACGCCTCCACCGCTTCCTCCAGCTGCTCGGCAGTCACCTCTTGCCCGTCAAACCGTTGCAGATTAAAGGCGTCGAATCCCTCCTCCACCGTGTAGCGGGTGATCAAACGGGCATATTGCTCCACCAGATAGCTCTCCGCTCCATACAGCACGTACAGATTGGCGCCGCCGCTCTTAATGCAATCTTTCAGTTGTGCTTCGGTCATAGCCATGGCAATACACTCCATTCTCCGCCCCTTCGCACCGTAAAGGTAACGGGATCTTCTTCTATCCACAAGGAAACTCTCTCCCTCTCCGCTTTGTCTCGGGGACTGCCCGCCGCCACGCAAGGGAGAGAAACCGGCACTCTGGGCACGCCGCTTACATAGATAACGCATCCGTCCACTTCTTTGGGTGGCGGGGCGGTGGGATCTATACAGATCCACAAAGGGGATCGCTTGTTGTCCAGCCGCCACCATCCCTCGGTGACCAAGGCGATGTCGGCATCCTTCCACAAGGGCACAGCGGCCCCTTCCTCTATATCCGTCACCGAAAAGGGGATGCCTAATATCGGCTCCTCAGCGGCCATCCGATACACCGACGCGCCTTGCGCCAGCTCGGTCAGGGCGCTCACCTGTGTGGCAGGCACATCCTGCACAAAAAGCACCTGAGGATCGGCGCCGCTTGTCCGCCATACCGCCTCGCTCAGGCTGTCGCCGTTGCCTACACATAGGGCGGTGTGCGTTCCTTGACGGATAGTCAACACGGCGCCGCTTCCCGCCGGAGTTACTGTCACTCGCATCAATGGGGCGGTCAATAACGCGCCAACACCCAATGACACCACAGCTATCCCCATCGTCACACACAGCACCCGTCGCCAAGGAATACGCAACAAAATGCCGCCCATTAGCAACATACATAATCCGCTGACAAACACCAACAGCCATCGGGTGTCCACCGTCACAAATACGCGGTCAGCACTCATCCACGTAGCGATCTGCTGCATATAGCCGATAAGTCCGCCGGCTATCACCAGCATCCCGTGACCCGCCCACGACAGGAAGGGAATATAGGAGAGCAGCGTCCCGCCCCATCCCAACAACAGCACGGCACCACTCACGGGCACCACGGCTAAATTGGTCAGTACGGTGGTCAAGGGGAACCCGCCAAAATAATAACACACAAAGGGCAAGGTTGGCAAGGTGGCACCCACACAAATCGCGACGCTGTTTCGCACACCGTCAACCCATCGGCGCCAACCTTCACGGGATTCTTCCCGCTCCCCCATCAGACGAGGAGCCACGGTCAGTACCCCCGCCGTGGCAGCAAAGGAAAGCTGAAATCCCACCGAAAACACCATATACGGATTATAAAGCAGCAGTAGGACCGCCGCCAGCCCCAAGGAGTTCAGGCTGTCCGACCGCTGACGACTCACCCGCCCCATCAGGAACACCAGCGCCATTACGCCGGCCCGAATGACCGAGGGAGTATCTCCGATAAGCCATATAAACAGAAGCACCGTCACCATGGTCAACGCGGCAGATACGCGGCGCCCCAAACGGGAAAACAATAACAATACCGCGCCGCTGACCACCGATAAATGCAGTCCCGATACCGCCAACAGGTGGGCGATACCACTGCGGGAAAAAGCGGTCTGCCACCGTTGGGTCACTCCTTGCTTATCACCAAAGCACATGGCCGCCAACAATCCGCCCTGCTCTGCGGGTAAATGTTGCCGTACTATATCGCTCAGGCTTTTGCGGGCGCGGGCCAACCCATCGTGCAAAGAAGCACGCTTGTCCGCTGGTATTATTATGGCATCGGCATAGTCCGTGGGGAAAGCACGCAAATGAATCCCTTGCCCCCGTCGGTATTCCTGCCTTTGCGTCAACGGGGAATAGGTGACCGAGGCGGTGACGTAATCGCCCCATTCAGGCGCATATTCCTCCGAAATATACAATAAAAGACCGCATCCCTGCGGCAGGCATTGAGAGTCCACCACCCGTACTGCGTACATCTGTCCTTCGGCAGGGATGGCGGTGACACGGGCGGTGATCACATCTTGCCGCTCCGTCTGCTCTGTAACGGGCGCCACGTAGAGCCAACGCCAACCTCCCGCTATAAGGCAAAACAGCAACGCCGCACCGCACCATACCGCCACGGCACTGCGACGAAACAACGTGCTCAAAAGCAGCAAAAGAGACATCGCGGTCAGGGATATTGCCGCCCACAAAGGTAACCGCAACACCATCGGCACTACGACCACTGCCGTAAGACCGGCAACGAGCATCACCCGCGGCACCGGCCAGGTGTACGGCTCATCAACCGTGCTCTTGCGCTGTTTTGATTCCCACTTTGCCATCCTGCTTCTCCGTTTTCGTATTCTCTGCTCATTGTATCACAGTTTCTCAACCAAAACAAGTTGTCGGAGGCAATTCTTACGGCTGTGTCATTGACTTTTGTCCGTTTTTGCATTATACTGGGGGAGAATCATCCCGACGAAGGAGAGCTGTTATGAAAAAAATCGTCCTGTTGCTTCTGAGTGTTGCGTTACTGTTGTCGGCAACCGCCTGCGGTCAGAAAAAGCCCGATGGCGGTGAGATCATTGAAAACTCTATGGGCACGGTCCGTCCCACCGTTAACGCGGCTGTGAGCCGTTTTATAGAAAAATATAACGGGTTATCCCAGATGACTCTCCACAACTGTGAGCGTACGGATGCACTCAACGTGTACAGCGGCATTGCCTATGAGCGCACGGTAACCATCACCGACAATACCGACGATGCGGCAAACCCCACGCTGCACGTATCCATTCAGGGCGGCACCACAGAAGAGGATCAGCAAGCTATGTTTGCCGTGTTTGCCGACGCGGCGAAGGCGCTGGAATCCAGCGTCTCCGATAAGCAGATTGCCGATGTAGTGCAGTTCCTTATGGAGCAAACCTCCCCCGTTTACAACCAGCGCGTCAGCGGTTATCTGTTTGTGGAAACCTATATGCCCATCGTGGACATCGGTACCGGTGTGGTGGAATGCCGCATTGATATGGTAGCCAACCAGTATTTTGTAGAAGAATGAAGCCCTAACCCGACACAAAGCTCTGTGTCGGGTTATTATTTTTCATTGACAACGGCTGTCTATTGTGGTAGACTGACGGTATAAGGAGGCGATTTGCTATGAAAAAGCTGTTGACAATTCTCTTGGCAGGTGTGCTGTTGTTTTCCGCCATTCCCCTTTCGGTCAACGCCGAATCGGATGATTATTATGAGGGCTTTTTATACGAGGTGGAAGGAAATAATTCCTATTATACGGCCGACACAGTCTATTCCGGATGCATCATGATGGGTATGATTACCTGGGACGACGAGGACTATTTTGAGTTCTATGTTGAGGATGCCTCTGATCTGGAATTGATCGCCTTTGACTCATACGGTATGCTTTATATCACTTTGTATGACGAATACTTGGATCCGATCTGTGAAGGAACTTGTGTTGGGTATGAGGATGGTGCGTATTATTACCTGTTGGAATGCACCGTTACATCGGGTTTCTATTACCTTTGTGTGTCAAGCGATTTTGACAACTATTATGACGATGACTACGCTTTCATACTGGGCTATGAGAGTGCCTCCCATTCTCATTCGTATATCGAAACGGTAGTGGACCCCACTTGCTGGTCATATGGGTATACTTTGTGCATGTGCTCCTGCGGTGATTATTATTACATCAATGAAACTGAGCCGCGGCATACCTATACGGACCCTTGGGATACTGTCTGCGATATGTGCGGTCACGAGCGAACCATCACCAACGGCTGGACAAAGGTGAACAATCGTTGGGTATACTATCAAAACGGTAATGCGGTAACCAACCGCTGGATCAAGGACAATGTGGGTTGGTGCTATTTGGAAGCCGATGGCTATATGGCTACCAATTGCTGGAAGAAAGATTCCAACGACTGGTGCTATTTGGACAACGGGGGCCACATGGTTGTCAATACATGGGTCAAGGATTCCAAGGGATGGTGCTATGTGGGCGCCGATGGCTATATGGTCTACGACAAATGGATCAAGGACGCCAAGGGGTGGTGCTATGTGGGCGCCGATGGCTATATGGTCACCAACAAGTGGATGAAGGACAGCGGCGGTTGGTGCTATCTGGGCGCTAACGGTTATATGGCGGTTAACCAATGGGCCAAGGACAGCAATGGCTGGCTGTACCTCAACGACGGCGGCCGAATCGTCAAAAATGCTTGGGTGCAGGACAATGTGAGCTGGTGCTATGTAGGCTCTAACGGTTATTTGGTGACGAACAAATGGATGAAGCACAACAACAAATGGTGCTATCTGGACAACGGCGGGCATATGGCCAAGAGCACATGGGTCAAAGACAATGTGGGCTGGTGCTACCTGACCGCTCACGGGTATATGGCGGTTAACCAATGGGCCAAAGACAGCGTGGGCTGGGTCTATCTCAACGACGGTGGTCGCATTGTTAAAAACCAATGGGTCAAGACCGACGGCATTTGGTACTACTTGGGTTCTAACGGCTATATGGCCACCAACAAGTGGGTTAAAGACGGTAACCACTGGTATTATCTGCAAGGGGACGGCACAATGGCTACCAACCAGTGGATCCTAGACACTGCGGGTATGTGCTATGTGGATAAAAACGGTCAGATGGTGGTCAACCGCTGGGTGCTGGATGAGGGCGGCTGGTCCTTTGTGGATCAAGGCGGCCATATGTTGGCTAACCAGTGGAAGAAGGACAGCAACGGCTGGTGTTATCTGGGCGAGGATGGCTATATGGTGACCGAGACCTGGGCCAAAGACAGCAGCGGTTGGTGCTATCTCGATGAGAACGGGTATATGGCCTGGCACCCCAACGGCAATTGCGATCACTATTTTAGCGATGCCACCTATTACAGCGCCGCCCGTTGCCACTACTGCGGTACCACGAGCGGGCAGCCCTTGTATTTCCCGTTGAGCTTAGAGGGAGACGAGCCTTTCTATGTGTTGCTTGCGGACGACTTCTACGAAACTGAGGTGGCGATTTACAACCTGCAATATACCACCTACGACGGATACATCAAGTTGCAGTTCGATATGGAAAAAACCTATGATTCGGACGGTAACGATGCCAAAAACTATATCGGTGCCAGATTTAAACTGTATGATGAGGACGGTTATGTGATCGACAGTGTCTCCTTCTTTGAGGATGAATATTCTGTGGGTGAAAAAATACGGAGCAAGTATGTGTATCTCCACCTGGATGGATGGGATAGGAGCAGCGAGCTGACTCTGGTAATCGAAGAATACAAAAAATAAGGAAAACAGGTGTCCTGATCCTTTCGCGCATTAGGAAGAAAAAACGCGGTGTGAGCATCACACCGCGTTTTTTACCATTCAATGGGAGTCAGCCCGTGCCGCATCAGCAGGGCATTGGTCTTGGAGAAGTGGCGGCACCCAAAGAAACCGCGCGAGGCCGACAAGGGGCTGGGGTGCACCGTAGTCAACTTATAGTGAATGGGATTTCGGATCAGCTCACCCTTGCGCTGGGCGTGGGCGCCCCACAAAAGAAACACCACCGGCGTCTCCTTTTTATCCAGTTCCGCGATCACCCGATCGGTGAACTGCTCCCAGCCGATGCCCTTATGGCTGATGGGTTGCCCTTCCCGCACGGTGAGCACCGTATTGAGCAGCAACACCCCCTGCCGTGCCCATCGGGTCAGCTCTCCGTCGGGCGGCTCCGGCACGCCCAGATCGGTGGCCAGCTCCTTGAACATATTTTTAAGACTGGGAGGCGGCACAACCCCCTCCCGCACCGAGAAGCAAAGTCCGTGGGCCTGTCCCGCCCCGTGATAGGGGTCCTGCCCGATGATCACCACCTTGGTGTCCGCAAAGGAGGTGTACCGCAGGGCGTTAAAAATATCGTGCATAGGCGGATAGATTCGCTGCGTGGCGTATTCGCGTTTGAGGATCTGCCGCAAATTCTGATAATAATCCTTGGCCCATTCATCCGTCAAAATGGCGTCCCAGTCGTTGTCCAGCTGTACCATTCGATCATCTCCTTTGCGCCAGTATACCACATAACAAGACGCAAGTAAAGCCGCAAAAGCGCCGTCTCTTCTTCACAAGTAGACAATTGTCCATATATTCTGCACATTCTTGCGAGAAAAGGTCTCTTTTCTGCGGTATAGTAAAGATAGAACATACTGCCGAAAGGAGGATGTGACTTGTCTTACTATATTGGAGCCGATCTGGGCACATCCGCACTGAAACTACTGCTGGTAGAGCACACAGGCGCTATCCTGCGTGCCGTGTCCCGCGCCTATCCTCTCTCCTTTCCTCATTCGGGATGGAGTGAACAGCGCCCCGAGGACTGGTGGGATGCTTTCGTGTCGGGTATACAGGAGCTGACCGCTTCCATCGACCCGATCGCCATCAAGGGCATCGGACTGGGCGGACAAATGCACGGACTGGTAATTCTGGATCATGCGGACACGGTGATCCGCCCCGCTATCCTGTGGAATGACGGACGCACCCAAAAAGAAACAGACTATCTCAACCGTGTGATTGGACGGACTCGTCTGTCTGCCTGTACCGCCAACATCGCCTTCGCGGGTTTCACCGCCCCGAAGTTGCTGTGGCTGTACGAAAACGAACCCGATTCCTTTGCGCGTATCAACAAAATTATGCTTCCAAAGGACTACATCGTCTACCGCCTGACAGGGGTGCACAGCACCGACTATTCGGATGCCGCCGGCACCCTGCTGCTGGACGTGGAAAACAAGCGCTGGTCTTCGGAGATGCTGGATATCTGCCACCTGTCCGAAGATATGCTCCCCCAACTGTACGAAAGTTTCGCCCCTGTGGGAGCGGTTAATCCGACAGTTGCAGAAGAATTGGGTCTTTCCCCACAAACGGTGGTGGCGGCAGGAGCCGGTGACAATGCGGCGGCCGCTGTGGGCACCAACACCGTGGGAGACGGGTGTTGCAACATCTCCTTAGGTACGTCGGGTACCGTATTTATTCCTTCCTCCCGTTTCACTGCGGATAAAAATAACGCGCTTCACTTTTTCTGCCATGCAGACGGCGGCTATCACCATATGGGATGCATCCTGTCCGCCGCCTCCTGCAACAAATGGCTGTGCGAAGAGATCTTTGACAGCCGCGACTATGCCGCATTGGAGGCCGCCATTCCCTCGGAACTGGTAGGCCACAGTCGTCTGTATTTCCTCCCCTACCTAATGGGGGAGCGAAGCCCCATTAACGACACCGATGCCACCGGCGTCTTCATCGGGTTGCGCCCCGACACCACCCGTGCCGAAATGCATCTGGCGGTGATGGAGGGGGTCGCCTTTGCTATACGAGACAACGTAGAGGTGGCTAAGCAAACGGGTTTGAGCATCCCCGAGAGCGGCATCTGTGGCGGCGGCAGTCGTTCCCGTCTGTGGCTCACGGTGATGGCAAGTGTGCTGAACATTCCCCTGCACCTGCCCGTGTCGGAGGAAGGCCCCGGCTACGGCGGCGCTATGCTGGCTATGGTGGCGGCGGGGGAATACCCTCACGTGACAGACTGCGCCGAGCGCTTCTACCGCATCAAGGAAACTATCCTCCCCGACCCCACACTGGTGGCGCTGTATGAGGATAAATATCAAAAATACCGAAAGATCTATCCCGCCCTCAAACCCCTGTATAAAGAGATAAAGGAGTAATCACTATGCGCGAGTATTTTCCCGAAATCCAACCCATACGCTACGAAGGCAAAGACAGCCGCAACCCCTTGGCCTTTAAATTCTACAACGCCGAGCAGATGATTCTTGGCAAGCCTATGAAGGAACATCTTCCCTTTGCTATGGCTTGGTGGCACAACCTGTGCGCCGCCGGCACCGATATGTTCGGACGAGACACGGCGGACAAGACCTTCGGCACCACCGCAGGTACTATGGAACACGCCAAGGCCAAAGTGGACGCAGGTTTTGAGTTTATGCAGAAGCTGGGGGTCCGCTATTTCTGCTTCCACGACGTGGATCTGGTGCCCGAGGCGGCAGACATCAAGGAGACGAACCGCCGCTTGGACGAGATCACCGATTATATGTTGGAGAAAATGGCCGCCACCGGTATTCGCTGCCTGTGGGGCACCGCCAATCTGTTCTCCAACCCCCGCTATATGAACGGCGCCGGCAGTACCAATTCGGTGGACGTATACTGCTTCGCCGCAGCACAGATCAAAAAGGCGCTGGATATGACCGTCAAGCTGGGAGGCAAAGGTTACGTCTTCTGGGGCGGTCGCGAGGGCTATGAGACCCTGCTCAACACAGATATGCGGTTCGAGCAGGAGAATATCGCCCGCCTGATGCAGATGGCGGTGGACTATGGCCGCTCCATCGGCTTCACCGGCGACTTCTACATCGAGCCCAAACCCAAGGAGCCTATGAAGCACCAGTACGACTTCGATGCCGCCACCGCCATCGGCTTTTTGCGGCAGTACGGGCTGGATAAGGACTTTAAGATGAACATCGAGGCCAACCACGCCACCCTGGCGGGTCACACCTTCCAGCACGAGCTGCGGGTATCCGCCATCAACGGGATGCTGGGCTCCATCGACGCCAATCAGGGCGACCTGCTGTTGGGCTGGGATACCGATGAGTTCCCCGCCAACGTGTACGAGACCACCCTGTGTATGCTGGAGGTGCTCAAAGCGGGCGGCCTAACCGGTGGCTTCAACTTCGACGCCAAGAACCGCCGCCCCAGCTACACGGCGGAGGATATGGTGTACGCCTATATTCTGGGGATGGATACCTTCGCGCTGGGTCTCATTAAGGCGGCAGAGATCATCGAGGACGGACGCATCGACGCCTTTGTGAAAGAGCGGTACGCCTCCTTCGATTCCCCCTTGGGTCAACAGATCCGCCGCGGCGAAACCACGCTGACTCAACTGGCGCAACTGGCCGACGAGATGGGCGCCCCCGCTCTCCCCGCCAGCGGCCGACAGGAATATCTGCAGAGCGTAATGAGCGAGATTATGTTTAGATAAGAATCGCGCTTTTTGACCTTTACATAGCAAAAGCGAGGTGGGAGTCCACCTCGCTTTTCTATTTATTCGAAGAAATCTTTAAAGGATTGCTGAATCGCTATTTGAGCATTATCGTAACGCTGTTGCATATTTTCCCATCCATATTTCGAACTGTTGTCAGATATATCAATTGAAAAATCGGACACAGTATGGACAGCGGTTACGACTAATTCTTTTAATGTGGGGTTAGATGCTATCCTATTCATTGCGCCACAAGCAAAATATTCTAATATCAAAATTCTTTGTTGTTTATCTAATGCGGGAGAGATTTTTATAATTTGAATAAGTAATTTTTCGCAATCCAATTCGACGGATTTTTGGGAATATGAGAGCAATCCGATTAAATCTCTTACTATTATCCAAGTTTCTTTTGATGGTTTTTTGAGAAGTTTGAGATCTTTAGCGATCAATTCTTGGCGCCATTGCGATTTTATGCTATCGTCCAAAGCAACGTATTGTTTATATTTTGATGGTTCATCTCTGTCCATCCACATATGGCTCCCATGATAATCAAAAAAGAATTTTTTGATTTCATCTAGATTTGGATTATGCTGTGTTTTAATTTTAGAAAACAATTTAAATAAACCCATTAAATCACTACCTTTAATTTAGTATAGCACATTTTATATTAAAAGTAAATCCAAACAGTATAATTCCCCACCTTTAACAAATAATAGTATCACGATTTGAAATTAAAGGGGAGATTTATATATTATGAAAGCAACCGGAATAGTTAGAAGAATCGACGACCTTGGTCGTGTGGTTATACCCAAAGAAATTAGAAGAACAATGCGCATACGTGAAGGAGACCCCTTACTGACAACATTGACACCTTTCGATAAGTTTTGCATTGCGATACATAGTGTGGCGGAGAGATACACGTTGAAATTTTTATGATTGATGTACGCGTCTTTTTATGGTAAAATGATGTTAAATTAGATTTTATATTAAAAATGAGGATTTGCATATGTACGAATTGTTTGAAGACGGTAAGCTAAAATGTCAAAAATGCGGACACAAATTTTATATTGAACCTTTTGCAAATTGGATAACATATTGTGATTCTTGTCATTGGGGTCTTTGTATGAGTGAATGTGGTTTTGGCGCTGTGACTCCTTGTAGGGTTTACTTGGGCAGCGAAGTGGTTGGATTAGTTACGGAAACCAAAGGATTTTACCGATTCGATTCAGAAAAATTTAATATTCATATAATATTAGAAGAAAAATATCAAGATGCGTTAGATAAGGTTATGGAACTAATGAATAAGTTGCTCGCCGAAAAAGAATAAAATCTTACATAGTATAAAACTCCAATGCTTACAGATAATAGAAATGTTATCAATTAGGCAAAGGAGTTTTTTGTATATATGAAAGCAACTGGAATTGTGAGAAGAATTGACGACCTTGGGAGAGTCGTTATCCCGAAAGAAATCAGAAGAACGATGCGGATTCGTGAGGGGGACCCCTTGGAGATCTTTACCGAAAAGGACGGGGAGGTGGTCTTCAAAAAATACTCCCCCGTGGGGGAATTGTCCCCTTTTGCGGTGCAATATGCCGACGTGCTGTCCCGCGCCTGCAATATGACCGTGCTGGTGTGCGATCGGGACCACGTCATCGCCGCCGCGGGGCAAAACCGCAAGGAGTTCTATGAGCGGCGGGTGTCCGCGGGCTTAGACGAGGTGATGGAAGGGCGGCAGGCCTACGTGGCCCGCGCCGGCGCCGCGGAGCACCTGCAACCGGTGGATGCGGTGGGACGCTATGCCGCCGTGGCCGCCCCCATCCTGGCCGCCGGCGACGTGACCGGTGCGGTGTGCCTGCTGCTGCCGGAGAGCGGCGCCATGCCCTCGGAAGGGGACGTGCGACTGGCGCAGGTGGCCGCTGCCTTTCTGGGCAAACAAATGGAAGAATGACCCTTGCCTCCGTCCCCTAGGGACGGAGGCTTTTTTGCGCCCTTCCTCTTGCAATAGCGGACAAAATCTGCTATGATGGTGCTCGTAAATCCACCAACGAGCGAGGGATCGTATGGCACACACGCGCGCAAAAACATCGGCCTCTCTGTTGCCGATCATACTGACGCTGGCGTGGCCCACCATGCTGGAACAACTGCTGCAAACGGCGGTGCAATACATCGACACCGCTATGGTAGGCTCTCTGGGCACCGCCGCCACCGCCGCCGTAGGCGCCACCACCACCGTCAACTGGCTGTTCGGCAGCACCGTGTCCGCACTGGGGGTGGGCTTTTTGGCCTACATTGCCCAGGCGCGGGGCGCAGGACGGGACGAGGACGCGCGCCGCGCCGCCGGACAGACCGTCTTGGCGGTACTGGTGTGCGGTGTGCTCTTCACCGCCCTGACGCTGGGACTGAGCCCCTATATCCCCCGCTGGATGCAGGTGGACGCCCCCATTCAGCCGCTGGCTTCCCAGTATTTTTTTATCCTCTACACACCTATGATCGCCCGCGTTGCCACCATCCTGTTCGGCACGGTGCTCCGCGCCGCCGGCGACACCAAGACTCCTATGAAGGTAGGCATCTGGGTCAACCTCATTAACGTAGTGCTCAACTTCCTTCTAATCTACCCCACTCGCACTCTATCGGTGTTGGGTATATCCTTCAACTGTCCCGGCGCCGGCTGGGGCGTGGCCGGCGCCGCGGCCGCCAGCGCGGTGGCCTTTGCCGTAGGCGGTGGGATGATCACCGTGGCCCTATGGCGTCACCCCGTCCTCTCCCCCCGCGCCCAGTCCATTCGGCCTGACCCGCAGATTCTCCGCCCCTGCCTTAAAGTGGCGCTGCCCAACGCCCTGCAACGCTTCGGCACTTCGCTGGGCTATGTAGCGTTTGCCTCTATGGTGAACGCGCTGGGAGAGATTTCCACCGCCGCCCTCACCATCGCCTACACCGTGGAATCCGCCTTCTACATCCCCGGCTACGGTATGCAGGCCGCCGCCGCCACCCTGGCGGGCAATGCGCTGGGCGCGCAGGACGAGCAGGGCATCCGCCGTCTGGGTCGCACCATACTGGCCATCGAGGTGGCGCTCATGGTGGTATCCGGATCTCTCTTGTTCATCTTCGCCCCCGAAATGATGCGGCTGTTCTCCAAGGACGCGCAGGTCATCCTACTGGGTGCTACCGTCCTGCGGATGGTAGCGGTGTCCGAGCCCTTCTACGGGGTGTCCATCATCATTGAGGGTATGCTGCAAGGCATGGGACACACCGTGTACCCCTTCGTGTGTAATATCCTCGGTATGTGGGGGGTGCGCATCGTGGGCACCTATCTCTGCACACAGCTTCTCCCCTACGGCTTAGAGGCCGCTTGGGGCTGTATGATCGCTCATAATCTGCTGCTGTTTATCCTTTTCTTAGGACATTATCTGTCCGGACGATGGAACCCGTTACGGCATAAAAAAAGCACCGACTGACGTCGGTGCTTTTTTGTTATAAGATTTTAAAAATCAGATACATCAGTCCGTAGAGCAGGCCGATGCCTCCTACAAAAGCCAGAGTGGGCAGCAGCATCATCTTGAAGGCCGTCCAAAAGGTGCTCCACTTCTCCTTGCCGGTGGAGTAAGAAAGCCCTTCGGACCGAAAATACTTGCCCATACCGGCGTTCACTCCCGACATATCCGCCAGGGTGCGGCCATCGTCGATATAGGTGATCTTTTCTTTTTTCTTACCCACGGTTATTACTCCTCATCCAATAAATGACAAGCCGCAAAGTGGCCTTCCTCGTACTCCTTGTACTCGGGCACCACGTGCTTGCAGATCTCCTTGGCGTAGGGGCAACGGGTGTGGAAACGGCAACCCTTGGGGGGGTTGGCGGGAGAGGGAATATCGCCGCCCAAGGCAATGCGCTGCATCTTGGCGGTGGGATCGGGGTTGGGCACCGCCGAAAACAGCGCCTTGGTGTAGGGGTGGAGCGGGTTGCTGAAAATGGCCTCTTTGGTGCCGAACTCCATCATACCGCCCAAGTACATCACGCCGATCTTGTCGCAGATAAACTTTACCACCGACAGGTCGTGAGAAATGAACACATAGGCCAGATTCATTTCCTGTTGGAGCTTTTTCAGCAGGTTGATGATCTGCGCCTGAATGGACACGTCCAGCGCGGACACCGGCTCGTCACAGATCACCAGCTTAGGATTGACCGACAGGGCGCGGGCAATGCAGATGCGCTGCCGCTGACCGCCGGAGAACTCGTGGGGATACCGCTCGAAATAGTAATCCCGCAGACCGCACTTTTCCATCAGGTTCAGCACATAATCCTTCACCTGATCCCGCGGCACGATCTTGTGCACCTCCACCGGCTCGGACAGCAGTCCGCCCACCGTATCGCGGGGCGGCAAGGAGGAATAGGGATCCTGAAAAATAATCTGCATCTGCTGACGGATGGAGCGCATCTGAGCCGAATTGTAATGGGTGATGTCCTGCCCGTCAAAGATGATCTGACCGCCGGTGGGCTCGTGGAGTTTCAGGATAGCGCGACCGGCGGTGGTCTTACCGCAACCGGACTCGCCCACGATGCCCAGCGTCTCGCCGGCTTTGAGCTTGAAGGAGATGTCGTCCACCGCCACCAATTCCTTGGTAACCTTGCCGGTGAGGGTCTTCTTCAAGGGGAAGCACTTGCGCAGATGACGCACCTCCAACACACAGTCGGGGTCAAAGGGCTTTTGCAGATCCTCTTCGATCTGCCGGCGCCGCTTCTCCTGATAGGCGGCGGTCAAAGCCTCGTCGTCATAAACTGTCGTGGTCTCTTCCACGGTGTCCAACACTTTTTCCTCAGCCATGGTCCGCCTCCTCTCCGTACAGATGGCACGCCACAAAATGAGTGGGGCTCACCTGCACCATTTCGGGATAGTCTCCGTTGCACTTATGGGTGCAACGGGCGCACCGCTCCTTGAAATAGCAGTGGGTGGGCATATTCACGGGGTTCGGCACGTTGCCGGGGATATTATACAGCTCGGTGCCATCGTCTAAGGTCATCGTGGGCTTGGATTTCTGCAAGCCCATGGTGTAGGGGTGACGGGGATCCTGGAAGATCTCCATCACGGTGCCCTTTTCGATGACCTTACCCGCGTACATCACCACCACGTAATCCGCCATCTCAGCGATCACGCCCAAATCGTGGGTGATGAGCAAAATGGAGCCGTCGATCTTGTTCTTGATGTCCTGCAACAGTTCCAGAATCTGCGCCTGAATGGTCACGTCCAAGGCGGTGGTAGGCTCGTCGGCAATGATGAGCCGCGGCTCCGCCGCCAGCGCCATAGCGATCATCACCCGCTGCCGCATACCGCCGGACAGCTCGTGAGGGAAGGCGCCGTAGACGTTTTCGGGGATGATGCCCACCAATTTCAGCATTTCATAGGATTTCTCCTTGGCTTGCTCCTTGGTGGCATCGGGAATGTGGATCATGGTGACCTCGTCCAACTGCTGTCCGATGGTGAACACGGGGTTGAGAGAGGTCATGGGCTCCTGAAAGATCATGGCGATCTGCTTACCGCGGATGCGGTGGATCTCACGGATGGGCATCTTGGCGATGTCGTACACCTTTTTTTCCATCTCGTAGGTGCCGTCCTCGTTGGGGATGGGGTCGCCCTGCTCATCTCGCTTATAGTCATAGGCCTGGAAGCGGATGGAGCCCTCGGCGATCTGGCCCGTGGGGCCCTGAATAAGCCGCATCACCGACATACTGGTAACCGACTTGCCGCAGCCGGACTCACCCACCACACCCACAACGGAATGCTTAGGCACATCGTAGGACACACCGCCCACCGCCTTCACCACACCCTGCTCGGTGTAGAAATAGGTGTGCAGGTCCTCGATCTCCAAAATATTGGCGGGGTCCCGCATCTCGGAGAGAAACTCCTCCTCGGGGGCATAGCGATTCTTGTAGGCTTCCAGACGGCGGATCTCCTTTTGGTTGGCCTTGTTGATGGCGCGGATCTCGCGGCCGGTCAGGTAGTTGCGTTTTTCGTTCTTTCCAGCCACTGTTATCGCCTCGCTTTCGGGTCAAGGGCATCCCGCAGACCGTCGCCCACGAAGTTGAAGCCCAACACGGCAATGACGATGCAAATACCGGCCGGCACCCACACATTCAGGTGGTTTTGCAGGATATCCTGATTGGTGGAGATGATGTTGATCATCGTACCCCACGCGGCATAGGGCGCCTTGACGCCCAGATTCAAATAAGACAGGGTGGCCTCGTACAGGATCATACTACCGAGGCTCAGGGTCATCTGAACGATCAACTGGGGCATCACGTTGGGCACCAGATGCTTGAAGATCTTGCGGCCGGTGGAATAACCCATGGCCTCCGCCGCCACCATATACTCCTGCTCACGCAGGGAGAGGATCTGACCGCGCACCAAACGGGCAGTACCCGTCCAGGAGATAAAGGTCAGATAGATCATCAACAGATAAATACGATACTTGGCATCGATATCCGAGGCGTCCAGCAGGGTGCTGATGATCAGCAGGATCGGCACGCCCGGCAAGCACATCAGCACGTCACTGATACGCATAATCAGGTTATCCACCCATCCGCCGAAGTAGCCTGCGATGCCGCCCAGCACCACACCCAGTATGGTGATGAGGAACACCGCAATGAAGCTGACCGTCAGGGAGATGCGACCGCCGTACATCAGGCGGACAAAGATGTCATAGCCCTCGTTGTCGGTGCCGAGAATGTGCTCCGCCGAAGGGGGCGCTAAAAAATTGTCTTTCAGCGACTTCTCGGTGGTCTGCCGCAGGGTGTAGGTCACCCCGTTGACTGTATAGGTGGTCTCGGATACCGCATACTCGGTCTTGCCGCTCTCATCCAGCTCGATCTCACCCCACGCCGTATAGAACAGAGGGCCTACGAAACTGAACAGGAACAAGCTCACCACCATCACCAAGCCCACGATACTCAGCTTGGAACGGAAGAAACGGCGCACTACCATACGACCGGGGGACATCAGGCGGACATTACGGTCCAGCGGTACTTCGGTATCCGCGGTGTTGTCCACGGCCGGAGTTTTATTCTCTTCCATACTATCCACCTCACTCCAATTTCACTCGGGGATCCACCACCGCGTACATCAGGTCAGCCAACAGCACACCCAGCACGCTCAGCAGAGCCAGGAACATATTGTAACCCATAATAAAGGGGATGTCGCCGCGGTTCATCGCATCCAACGCGATGTTACCGATACCGGGCAGGTCAAAGACCTGCTCGGTGATGATGGCGCCGGAGAACAGAGTGGGCAACAGACCCGCCAAAGAGGTCACCAACGGGATAAGGGTGTTGCGGAAGGCGTGCTTGTTGATAACCACGCTCTCTTTGAGACCCTTAGCACGGGCGGTGCGGATGTAGTCGGAGCCCAGCACCTCCAGCATATTGGTACGGGTCATACGCATCCGCGCGCCGATGCTGAGGATCACGATGGTCAGGATCGGGATCACCATATGCCGCACATAATCCAGCAACAGCTCTACACCGGTATAGGATACCGTGGCGTTGACCAGACCCGACGCGGGGAACCATCCCAGTTTCAGCGCCAGCAGGTCTTTGAGCATATTACCGAAGAAGAAGGAAGGCAGAGAGATGCCGATCATCACCAGCACGGTCACAAAATAGTCACGCAGACTGTACTGGTGGGTGGCTGCTGTGATGCCCAGCGGAATAGCAATCAAAAACTCGAACACAGTGGCGATCAGCGCAATGGCAAAGGAAATACCCATATGATCCACGATCACGTCCGCCACGGGAATGCCGTAGACGAAACTGGTGCCCAGATCAAACCGCGCCAAAGCGCCCAGCCAGGTAAAATAGCCCTTCATAATACCGCCGAAGCTGTTATCACCCAGTCCATACATCGCGTACATGGCCTGCACCGTTTCCTCGCTGACGGTGGCGCCGCCCTGATTGATGGCGTTGATCTTATCCTGAATAAAATCCACCGGCATCAAGCGAATGAGGAAATAGATGATCATGGACACGCCCAACAAAATTATCAGAGCCAAGCCCAATCTTTTTACTATATACTTAATCATACGATCCCCCGATTTCCGGTCGGTATTTTAGTTGGCAAACTCCACTTCCCAGATGCGATCCAGCGGAGAGGAATAGGGATTCATCGAGCTCTCATCCGGCAGACTGTCCGGATTGATGACCTTGGAGTTGAAGGCATACAGCACACTGCGCTGATACACAGGCAGCTCGATAGCCAGATCCAGAATGCAGGTCATAGCGTCCATATACAATTCGGAGCGCTCCTCCTTATCGTTGGTGGAGCGGGCCTCATCGATGTACTCGCTCAGCTCGTCCAGCAGATCCATCTCTTCGGCCGAGCCGCTGTTTTTCAGGTAGTTGTAGCCCCAAGCCAGCGTGCTGGTGGCGGTGGAGTTCTTGTGATAGACCTGATACAGGTCGGGGTCCAGCGCAGAGCCCCACGCGGCGGCCCACACTTCCAGAGAACCGGTGTTGATCTTGGTCAATGCCTGCGTATCGCACACCACCTCGATCTGCCAGCCCAGCTCGTTGAGCAGAGCGGCGGCATCGCGGAACACCTTGTAGGTGGGGTGATCCTGCAAGCTGGAGCCGGCGATGGTGAAGGTTACCTTCAGGTCGCTGTCACCGGCGCTGACGCCCGCCTCCTGCATATACTTCTCGATGTTGGTCTTGGCCATATCCTCGCTCCAGCTGCCGATCTGGGGATAATCAAAGCCGTTATCCTCCGCATCCGCGCCCTTGGGATAGGCCCAGCTGACCATAGACATGGGCCAGAAGATCTGAGAAGCGGTACCGGCGCGGTAATAGTCCAGCGCCAAGGAGGTGTTCATAGCGCACATAATGGCCTTGCGCAGGTTAATATCGTTGATCTTGGCCGAGTTGACACCAATATAACCGTAACCTAACTGATCCTCGGTGAGGGTAACCATACCCTTGGAGCCGAGATCCATCAGCTTGTTGTAGTTATCGGTAGTCAAAGCAGGGGTGATGTAGTGTACGTTGCCCTTTTCCAACGCGGGGATGGCGTTGGCAGAGCTGACCACCTGATAGCGGATCTTCTCGATCTTGGCATTCTCCAAGCCTGCGCCCACGGTGTTGAAGTGGTCATTGCGCTTGAAGTACACCACGTTGTTGGCGTAGAACTCGCTCTCGGTGGGGGTGTCGCTGTTGGTGTTGTTGGTCACGCGGTAGGCACCCGCACCCATCGGCAACTTGATATTGCGGGGAGACTGGACCACGTCGCTCATAAAGTCGAAGCTGGCAAACTCCACGCCGAACTTGTTGTCGGCAATGTCCACACCCACGGAACTGCCCTCGCCGTAATAGTGCTGGGGCGCCACGGTCAGCGCAAAGTTCCAGATGGCCTTGGGGTCCACACCGTTGATGGTGATCTGCAACACGTCGTACTCCTCGGGGTTGGTGACGGTGCCGTCCTCGTTGTGACCCGAGGCAATGGTGTAATCCGTGCCGTTGACGGTGATGGTCTCACCGGCTCGGTCAGTATGACCCAAGGACACGATACCCTCAATGCTCTCCACCGCCAGAGAACCGTCGTCGGAAATATTCTCATGCAGAATGACTTCCTTCGCCTTGGCGGTGAACTCATTGTTCAGGGTAGTGCCGGTGGCCCAGTAATACAGGATGATATCCAGCTCGCGAGCAATCTTATCGTTGTAAATGTAATCGATGGCCGCCTCTTTGGTGGTGATGGTGGAGGGATACAGAGCGGTCAGGCTTTGGATCTGGGTACGATCCTTCTTGCCCTCTGCATCCTCGGCATATTCCACCTCTACATAGCCTTCCGTATACATAAAGCGGAAGACCTCGTTCTGGAACTCCTCGTGGGACTTGTAAGGCTCGTCGGTGTAGGACTCCTGCGAGCTCACATAGTCGTCCTCCAGCTCCTCTTTGAACAGTTTAAGCGCATACTCATAATCCGCCAACAGATCCTTGGAATCCACCTCATCGGGGTCGTTGGAGATGGCGGAAGCATAGCCGGAGCTCACCGAATGAGCGGTGATGGCCGCCTTCATCTCTGCATAGCTCACTTCCTTGGTGGAGGAGGCCTTCAACTCAGAGTTAAACAGGTTGACCAGCTCGTTGATGCGAGCCTGGGCACGGGTGGCGGCCTGAGAAGAGATCAGGTCGTCGCTGTCGTCGGAGGAGGAGCCCACCGTCTGGGTACGGTACTCAGCCAGACCCAGAATGTCGGTGGAATACAGGGTGTTGGAGCCGGTATACACCGGATCCAGATACACGTAGTAGTTGAACAGCACGTCCTCCATAGTCAAGGGGTGACCGTCGGAGAACTTTACGCCGTTTTTGAGAACAAAGGTATAGGTGATGGTGTCATCGTCGTTCTCGGTGATGTCGTAGTCCTTGGTAGCCACGGCCTCGTTGTCACCATAGGCCACCTCCACCTCGCCATCCACATACTTGGAGGACAGCATACCGATCTGGGTCATAGCCACGATGGTGCCGTCAGAGGCCGAGGTGGAGAAGAAGGGGTTGAACAGACCGTCCAGCTGATCCACCATAATAACGAACGCGTCGGAACTGCCACCCTTTCCGCAACCGGTCAGGGAGGATGCCATACCCACACACAAGGTCAGGCAAAGCACCAAACTAAGAATCTTCCGTTTCACAATATCGCTCCTTTAACTGTTATATTGGGATGTTCATTATTCCACGATCTCGATGGTAACGGTATTGCCGTTGACCGTTGCGGTCAGACCAAAGGGCTCCTTGCCCACCACGGTGCAATCCACACCGGACAGATCGAGACTGTCCACGTAACCGATGCCGCACAGCAGACCGATCACATAGTCGTCGGTGCCGAAGTAGGCATCGCCGTCAATTTGCAGGTGGCTGTCCACCACGCTCAGGCCACTGAGCTGGGCCTGCGCCGCCAGCGATCCGGTCAACAGACCGTAGGCACTGCCGGCCACGCGGGTACCCGCCTTAATGGTGAAAGTCACGTTCTCAAAGGTCAAGTCCTGCAACTTGGCGGTGTCGGTCAAAGCACCGAACAGACCGGCATTGGACTTGGAGTTGTTGGTCTGGGTCAGGGTCACGTTGCGGATGGTATGGCCGTTACCCACAATGGTGCCGCCAAACTGGCCGTACATCAAGGACGTGGGCCAGTTTTCCTCCGAGAAATCCAGATCTGCGTGCAGCACATAGCTGCCGCTGACGCTGGCATTGTCCGCAAACTGCTCGGCGGTGTAGATGTGGTACCACTCACCCTCGATCCAGTCGGTGTATACCTTCATTACGGCTCCCTCCACCGTACCGTCTTCGTAGTTGATGGTAGCGGTATGGGTCAGCGCCTTATCGGTAACGGGCTGGGTGCCCGCTGCGTCCAGATACGCCTTATCAAAGGTGTATCCCTTGCGGACGGGGAAGTCGTACATCTCCATGGCGCCGGTGGTCTCATCCCACGCAGGGATCTCCATCGAGTCGCCCACATTCTTGCACACGTAAGTGCCGATGAGGGTGTCGGGGTTGGCACGGTCGTAGAACTGCACCTCAAAGCGAGGCGCCCAGGCCGCATACAGAGTCAGCACCGGCTCGGCAGAGGTGTACGTGCCGTCTGCCGTCACCGCCAACTGATCCTTGTCAAAATCCCAAGGCTGTGCGTAGGTGTAAACGGGGTTGCCCTCGGCATCCTTACCGCTCTCGGTACGCTGGGCGTACCAACCCACCAGCACACTGCCGGTCTTGGTAGCGGTAAAGGCATCGTTGCCGCGGGCCGAAGCATCCGGCGCCAGCAAGGCAATGGACACCTTGCCGTCTGTGCCGGTCTGCATCTGACCAATGTTGAAGGAGTCTACGATCACCGCCGTGTTGGTGGTGAAGGTGCCGCCGTTGGCGTCATAACGGACGCTGACGGTGTACTGCTCCCGATCGTTGGTAGCATAGGGGTTGTTGCCGCCGCCCCAATCCACAAAGCGGATCACGGCAAAGGCCATCACCGCCACCAGCGCCACCGCCGCCACGATCAGCAGAGCGTTGGTCAGGCGCCGTTTCTTTTCAGGGTCCATATACTTACGAACACGGCGCTTTTTCGCCTTGCGGGGCTTCTTTGCCTTACGAGGTTTCTTTACCTTTTTCGGCTTTTCTTCCGTCACGGGCTCTTCTTGCGCAGGGGCTTCGCCCTCAGGCTCTGCCACTGTTTCAATGAGCACGGGTTGATCCGAACCTTCCAACGGAACGGCCTCGAAAACCTCTTCCTCGGTTAAGGAGGCGGGCTCACTTACCTCGGTTTCCTCAATCGCGTCCTCTTTGGGGACCGCTTTTTTCTTGCGCACCTTGCCGATCAGCACCTTGACGGCGGCAAAGACGATCACACAGAAGGCGGCCACCGCCGCGGCGGCTTTTTTCAGTGTCGTCCACAGGGTGTTACCTGCTGCTTTCGCCATCGCGGGCAGAGACTTGATCAGCGCGGAGAAGGAACCCTTTTTCTTGATGCCGAACCACACACCGGCCGCAGCGGCCAACAGCAGTACCGCCGCCACACAGACCCATACGATCCAGCCGTTGTTGCCGGTCGTATCGTCCACGGGAGGCTCTTCCTCAGGGGTCTCGTTCTGAGCCGATTCCAGCGCCGCCAAGCGCTGTTCCGCGGTAATCAGGTCTGCATAGTTGCTCACCAGACCCTGTTGCAAGGTGGTGGCTACCTTGTTGTAGGCGACGCGGGCCGCCGCCACAACAGCGGCATCGTCCAGCGTGACCTTCTTGGGGATGGCGCGGATGGCCATAATGGCCGCCATCGCCGTCTCGTCTGCCGCAATGGTGCCGCCCAGCACCGTGTCAAAGTACTGACCGTAAATGTAGGAGTCGTAGTGGATGCCGTTCTCGGGACGGACCATAGCCACCTTGTCAGTGACATAACCCACATAGTCCTTGAAGTTGGCGCCGTAGAACACGTTGCAGTACAGGCCGCCGGTGGCATTCCACATATAATAGGGCAGCATACCCGTTCCGGTGATGGGCACCTCGTTGCCGTCGTAATCGGTGTAGGTGCCGTAATCGCCCGTGCCGGGGATGTGGGTAAAGGTCTCGTAATAAGCCGGGTCAAAGGCCTCTTCCAGCGCCGGTGCACGGAAGCTGCGGAAGACCACCATCTCCAAGCCGTCGCAGTCAAAGAACGCCTTGTGACCGATGGCCGCCAGCGTGGCAGGCAGGGTCACCAGCTTCACGTCGGAACCGGTAAAGGCCATGGCCGAGATGCGGGTGGTATCCTCTGCCACCGCAGCATTCAGCGGATCGCTGCCCAGATAGGTGATGAGTTCCATACCCGAAGCAGTGGTGCAATACAGGGAGCCGTCGATGACCTTGACCTTCTTGCCCAGATCATAGGTGTAGACGGTCTCCTGCTTCTTCTTGTCGCCCTTGCCGGTTTCCTCCACACGGCTGAAAGGTTTGAGCACACACATAGCGAAGGGGTTGTCGCCCACCTTCTCCAATTCCTCACCCAGGGTCACTGTGAAGGGAACGTAGGTCTCCTTCATAAAGGCGTGATCGCCCAACTCCTCGGCGTCGGTCAGGTCTGCCGCCGTCAGCGCCGTGTAGGCGAAGGCGTAATTGCCGATGACGGTGACAGCGTTCATATTGGTGACGGCACCCAGCACCTCACAGTAGGAGAAGGCTCCCTCGCCGATGGTAGAACCCTTGGGATTCAGAGTCACGTTCTGCAACGCCTTGCCGTACACAAAGGCATAGTCACCGATCTCCTTAGCAGAGGTCAGATCGGCGGACAACAGGGCGCCGCACTCGGTGAAGGCATATTCGCCCACCGTCTTGACGGCGGCCAGATTCACCGTGGTCAAGCCACTGCAACCTGCGAAGGTGTAGGGTTTGATCTCGTCGATCTTCTCGCCCAGCTTCACCTGAGTCATATCGCGGCAGTAGGCAAAAGCATACTCACCAATCTCCTTGGCGGCAGAGAGATCCGCCATGGGAATACGGGGAGAGTGATAGGTATACATATAATGGCCGGTGCTATCCACCGCCGCCACGGACATCTGATCGTCCAAACACATATAGTACACGTCACCGGAGAGGGCGTAATCGCCGATCTCGGTCACAGCGGACAGATCGATATTGACCAAGCTGGCGTTGTTGTAGAAGGCCATCTTGCCCAGCTTGGCCCCCGCACCCAAGGTGACGGTTTCCAAACTGGCGGCGTTGGTGGAGGCGGTCTCGCCGATCTCCACATCCTCACCGATGGTGACCGATGTAAGGGCAGTTCCGAAGGTATAGTAGAAATACCGCTTGCCGTCCTGATCCATACGCTCTACGGTAAAGACGGAATCCTTATCCATACCAAAGGCGTATTTGCCCAGTTTAACCTTATTGCCCACCACCACGGTGGTCAACTGCTTACATTCGCTGAATACGCCCTCCGCAACCTCCATCTTGTCTGGGATGGTTACCTCAGTGATGGCGGTGAAAGCAAAAGCGTAGCGACCGATCTCGGTCTTGGCGGTGAAGGCAGGGAGCACCTTCAAGGAAGTCTCAAAGAAAGCATACTCGCCGACCTCTTTGAGCTCGCCCAGAGTGACGGCCTCCACCTGAGTGGAAGAACCGAAGGCATAGGCGCCAAGCTTAGTGACCTTGGGCAGGTTCACCGCCGTCACCTTAACGGTGTGGGAGAAAGCGCCCTTGGCGATCTCGGTCACCTCAGCGCCGTCCAACTGGGCGGAGCTGAACTCGCCCTGAGCGGTAGCCGCCACGGCAACCAAGGTCTTCTTATCCTTAGACAGTATGTAGGCGGCCTTGCCCGCCTGATAGGCCTTATTGCCTTTCTCCACCACAAAGGTGTCCACCGCGGTGGTGCGGAAGGCGAAGGGACCGATGTCGTTCACGTCGGGACCGATGGTGACGGTGGTCAGTTCTTCACACTCGTAGAACATACCCTCCGGCAGCACCGCCGCGTTCACATAGAACTCGGTAAGCTTTTCACAGCCGGTGAAAGCGTACGCACCGTACTTAACCAGTTCGGCGGTGACCTTCACGTCTTTCAGGCTCTCGCAGCCCGCAAAGGCATACTGACCGATGGACAGCAGGCTGTCGCCGGTGACCACCTTCTTCAGGTCCTTGTTGCCGGCAAAGGCGTAATCCGAGATGACACAGGCCGCGGGCATCTCCAGCGTGCCCTCCAGATCGCACTTCTCAAAGGCGTGCTGGTTGATGATGATGACGTTGTTTTCCCCGCTGAAAGTAATCTTTTTGAGCGAGGTACAGCCAAAGAAGGCGCCATATTCAATGGCGGTCAGCGTAGAGGGCAGCACGATCTCTTCCAGCGCCGTCAGGTTAGCAAAGGCGTAGGCATTGATCTTCTCGATGCCCTCGGGCAGTACCACCTTAGTGACGGTGCCGTCACCGATATACCACTGTTTGACCGTCTCCCGATCGTCTATTTCCAGTTCCTCGGGGGTCTTGTCGATGTACTCGAAGTTGGAGAAGGCGAAGGCGCCGATCTCCTTGAGTTTGAGTCGGGCCGGCACCTCGACCAGTCCGCCCAAGCCGTAATAGTGATTCAGAATACCGCCCACGGCGTCGTAGGGATCCTTGACCTCCACCGACACCGACTCGGAATAATAGGTGCTCTTGCCATCTTGCAGGATCTTCACCGTCACCGAGGCAAAGCCTTCCGCCACGGCGGTGATCTTGCCGGTGTTCGACACCTTGACGATGGACTCGTTACTGGACTCGAATGCCACTTCGGTATCCTTGGGGAAATAGGCGTCCAGATCGTAATTGAGGGTGACCGCTTCGGAGGGATACATGGACAGGCTATACCGCCCCTCAAAGAAGCGGATGTTGCCGGTGTCGCCGATGTCTTTGTCCTCGTTGTCCAGCATATAATAGGCTTTATCCGTGGTGTAGCCGGTGAGGATGAACATATCCGCCACGGGTCGGTCGTATTTCCGATACCCGTCCTCACCCTTTTTCAGCACCTTGACGGGGAAGGTCAGGCGCTTATCGGAACGGGGATCGTTCACACGGATGATGGCGGTACCGGAGGCAACGGCCACCAGCTTGTTGTTCACCACCCGCACCACACTGGGCTTGGAGGAGGAGAACTCCAACAGCTCCGCCCACTGGGAATCGGGGGTGACCACGGGATCCAGAGAATATACCTCGTTGGGGCTGAGCACCAGACCCTCTTCCAGACCCTCAAAGTAGAAGTCCGTATACTCATCGGGCAGGCGGATCTCGTAGGAGGCATAGTTCAGGGCATAGTCGTAACAAGTCACCACAAAGGAGTTCTTGTTCATGGCTTTGTCCTTGATCTGATAGAGATAATCCGTCATCTCCAGCGTCACATAGGTGGTGCTGTTTTCCTTGGAGTAAACAGGGGTCATATACTGCTCAAAGGCCAGCATCTCCGGCATCTCATTGCCGTTTTCGTCGGTGCCCGTCACCACGTAGCCGGGCTGCATACACATGGCATAGTGGTTGTCGTACACCGCGATCTTGGCATAGAGCTTATTCTTTTTCTCCGTCTTGTCGTACTCGTAATAGAACTCCACGTCGTTGATGGTGGGCGCCTCAAAGTCGGCCACCAAGGGGAACTCAATGACGTTATTCTTGTTGGTATCCAGTCCGCCCTCGGTATAGTCCATATGCCCCACCAGACGCACCGTGTAACGGCTGTTATTCGCCAGATTGTAATCCTGCGTATCGAACTCAACCTCGATGTTGGAGGGGCGGATGGTGCCGCCGTCGCCGTAAGACTTACGCACGTCGTCGTCCACGCACTCGAATACTACCTCGCCGGTGGTATCATCGGTGATGGTAATATCGATCTTACGGGCGCCGCGGAGCATACCCGCCCACACAAACCGCAAGGAGTGGACCGTGCCCTCCTGATTGGACAGGGCAATGTAGTCGCGATTGGCGGAGATGACGATGTCCTCAGGATCCTGCAAGAAGTAATAAGAACCCAAATAGCTGACAAAGTCGCTGGAAATGCCGCCCACCGCACGGGTGGCATAGGCATCGGGCATCAATTTGTCCTCGGGGTCGATGCCGTCGTCCAGCTCGTCCGCGTTGGTGTCGTAATATTCCAGATCGAACATGGGCGCCTGCGTCCAGTCGCCGTAATAAGCCAGATAGGGAACGCTCAGGTCGATCTTGGTGCCGCGGGCGGCCTCCAAGGTGATGAAGCCTTCCACGTACATACCGTTTTCAAAGGACTCGTTGAGATATGCCTTGTCCTCATCACTCAGAGTAATGGTGACGGTGACCTTGGCCTCTTCGCCGGCACCCACGGTGATCTTGTTGCCGCGGACAGAACCGCCCTCCACGGACTCGATCTTCACCTTAGCGCCTTCCAGCACGTGGGCCTGCTCGGTGACGGTGGTCTTGCCCGCGTTGGTCTTGGTGTCGCTGACGCCCTCGGTGATCACATGGGCACCCAGATCGTAGGAAACCGTCTTGTCGCCGAAATTATCCACGGTAAAGACCAGCTGATACACACCCGTCTTGTCGGGGTCATCGCCCAGCTCCAACTTGGTGGTGTCCATCACCTCGCCGTCTTTGTTGTAGGTGATGATACAAGCAGGCGTTTGGGTGGACGCCGCCAGATTCGCCAGACCGGCGCCTTGCTTGCGCACCGCGTAAGGCTCGCCGTTGGTATTGATGATAATATCGGCCGTGGACATCATCAGGCGATTGACCATAGCGGTCACCGCCCCCGCATCGTCCGCGATGTCGGGGAAGTTCTCCACCACGTACTGGTGCAGCAGCACCGTCACGCCCGCCAAGTTAGGGCAGGCCATAGAGGTGCCGGACAGACGGTCATAGCCGCCGCCGGTGACCGAGGACAGAATGTTGCCGCCGTGGGCGGTAATTTCCGGCTTGATGCCCAGACTGGGGGTGGGACCCCAGGAAGAGAAATCGGACATAAAGGGGCCGGAGGTCTGGTCGCGGGCGATGACCAGCGTACCGCTGTCGCGGGCCGCCAGCACCTCGCCGTCGTCCTGAGAAATGGAACACACCGCCAAGGTAGCGTCACCGATGTTCATCTTGATCTCACCGGAGACGTTGTTGTAGATGATGATACCGATGGCGCCCTGCGCCTCGGCAATAAGCGCCTTCTCCTCGAAGGTGTTGGAGCCGCGGCGCACCAGCGCGATCTTGCCCTTCACGTCCAGACCGGTATAGTCGGCACTGCGACCTACGCCGGGCACGGTAACGTACTGGGCCTTGATGGAGTCTTCCTCCCCCAGCAGGGTGTCAAAGAAGTTCTTTTCCTTGCCGGAGTTGTCGTTGGCCTCATCAAAGTACATGATGGTCTTGTCAAACTTAATATAGGGGGTCTCCACACCGTTGACCGAACCCACGGACAGCACACCCTCATAGGTGCCGGGGGAACCCACGGTGCCGGAGTCGGGGTTAGAGGTCAGGGGCAGGTTACCGTTGGCCTCGGAGCCATAGGCAGAGTTATAGCTGTTGGAGGCAGCCACCACCACGGCGATGCCTGCCTTGCGGATGCGGTCATACACACCGTCCAGCAGTTCCTCCTCGCTCTCGTGGCCGAAACCGCAGGCCGTACCCAAGGACATATTAATAACGTCTACGCCCAGCACCACGCAGTCTTCCAGCGCCGCCAGAATCCAGGAGCTGAGGGCGGAGTCCTGCACGTCGGAGAAGATCTTCATAGCTACCAGCTGGGCATTGGGCGCCACACCGGTGATGGTGTCGTCCTTACCCACGATAACGCCGGACACGTGGGTGCCGTGGTTGTTGTGGGTGGAATACACATCCGGATCCTTGTCGGCATAGTCATAGCCGAAGGGAACCTTATCGTTGATATATACGTCGTCTACGGTCAGGCCGTCGGACAATTCGTTGGCCTTGGTCTTGCCCACCAGCGCCGCCACGTCCTTGTAGGTCAGACCCAACTTCTCGGAAGTGAAGTTGGAGGTGGAGAAAGCGGTGTGGTTGGAGTCCAGACCGGTATCCAGCACCGCCACCACCATACCGGAGCCGTCATAGGAAACATCCGAAGAGTTGAAGATGCCGGTCTCATACACATTAACATCGTTTTCCACTAACTGGGTCTCGGCGGGGCGATAGGACTCGCTCAGCACCGCCTTCTCGCCGGAGCCCAAGGACATACAGGTGACCGCATAGTCCCCCGCCTTGATGACCAGCTCGAAGCCGCTGAACAGGGCGTTATAATCCTCACCGGTGGTATACTCCACCCCCTGCTCATCCAACAGAGACAGGATCTCCGCCTTGCGCTCAGCGATCTTCTCGGTGACCGCCGCCGCCTCGTCGGTGGTGGCGTATTCCTGAAAGCTCATCACCTTATCCGTGCCGTCATAGGCATCCATCAGCGAAGGCTCGCCGATCTTGATGATGATGGACACATCGTCCTCTTTGCCCACGCCGGTGGGGAGCTGGAACATCACCTCGCTGTTGAGGTAATCCTTCATATCCACCCGCAGAGAGCTGTCAAACCGATTCACCCCGTCAGAGGCATAGCGGTTGTTGCCGGCATAGGTCATGGGGGCCGTCCCCAATAAGATGGTGACCGCCGATAAGAGACTCAGTGCCGAGCGCAGCGACTTGTAAGCGTGTCGTTTCATGTGATGTGTTCCTCTCTTTTCCGTTATTGTGTAGATCTGCATTTTTATATTAAATAGGTATACATAATATTCCCAAAATACACCATCTTATATAATACCTCTATTTATGACAATTTGCAAGAGTTTCTTGCATAGAAAAGGGCTGAAATTATAGCAAAACCATTCTTTTGTTCCTTGTTTTTTGCTAAAAATAACGCCTTTTCGTTTACTTTTCCATTTTTTCGTGCTATGATGAAACAAAGCGAACCCCCCCCCCGAAAGGAGGCTCTTTTATGAACGAAAACAACCGCAAACGATGGCGCGTCGTTTATTATACTTTGGTAACTATCGCTCTGCTGGCGGCCGCTCTGTGTCTTATGGTGGCCTGCGTACAGATCTATCGGACAGGCGACCACCCCTTCACCCGCGAGGTGGTGGCAGCGGCCTTTTCCCGTGTTGCTGTGCCGATATACGTCTCTTTGGGTCTGGTCGTGGTCGGATTTGTTCTCCACCCGCTCCTGCCCGCTCCCGCCGAGGACGCCCCCGATCGGGATGAGGTGACTCTGCACCGTTTGCAGCGCCGCCTGAGCGGAGACGACCTGCCCGAGGAGACCGTCGCCGCCGCCCGCGCGGAGCAGCGGCTCCGCTTGGTCTATCGGCAGATCACGTGGGCGCTGGCTGTGGTCGGTACGGTGGTATTCCTCATTTATGCTCTGGACATTCAGCACTTTCACGCCACCCGGATCAACGAATCGATGATTAAGGCTATGTGGGTGCTGCTCCCCTGCGCGGGCGCCCCCTTCCTCTTCGGGCTTTTTGCCGCCTATCAGCGCCGCCGCAGTATTCGGCGGGAGATCGAGCTGCTCCGCACCCTGCCCGCGGTACCTGCCGCGGCCGAGGCGCCTGCCGCCCATCGGCTCACTGCCGTGGTGCGCAGCGCCCTGTTGGTGGTGGCTGTGTTGGCAGTATTGTTCGGCGCCTTAGGCGGCGGTTGGCTGGATGTGCTGACCAAGGCCGTGAACATCTGCACGGAATGTATCGGATTGGGGTGATGGCTATGAAGAAATGGATAACCGCACTCAAAAATCTTATCCCCACCAAGCGCAAACTGGTCCAGTTGTACTTTGCCCTGCTGTATAATGCCAATGTGAAAGGGTTTGTGTCCGGTAACATCTACACCGGCAAGACCAAGGTGATGTGTGTCCCCGGTATGAACTGCTACTCCTGCCCCGGAGCGGTGGGTGCCTGCCCTCTTGGCTCCTTGCAGGGAGCCATTAGCTCCGGAAAGAGCACCCTCTTCTATGTGGGCGGCATTCTGGTGCTGTTCGGGGTGTTCCTCGGGCGGGTCATTTGCGGCTGGCTGTGCCCCTTCGGTCTCATTCAGGAGTGGCTCTATAAGATCAAATCGCCTAAAATAAAAAAGAGCCCCGTCACGCGGCTGCTCTCCTACCTCAAATACATATTGCTGGTGTTTTTTGTCCTGCTGGTCCCTGCTTTATATGCGCTGCGGGACATCCCCCTCCCTGCTTTCTGCAAATACATCTGCCCCAGCGGCACCTTGGAGGGCGGTATGGCCCTGCTGGCTAACAAGGTCAACGACAGCTATTTCTCCATGCTGGGACCCATCTTCACGTGGAAGTTCCTGCTGATGGTGAGCATGCTGGTGGGGTGCATCTTCCTGTTCCGTCTGTTCTGCCGCTTCGTCTGCCCCTTGGGCGCCATTTACGGTCTGTTCAATCGCATCTCTCTGTTCGGCATCCGCCTCAACCGAGAAAAGTGCGTGGACTGCAACAAATGCATTGCCCATTGCAAGATGGACATCCGCCACGTAGGCGATCCCGAATGCATCAGTTGCGGCGACTGCATCTCCGTGTGCCACACCAGCGCCATTGAGTGGAAAAAGGGACGCATCACGGTGCAAGAGCCTGCCGTGCAGGCGCCGCCCCCCACCCCCCGCAAACAACGGATCACCCGTATCATCGCCACCGTGACTATGTTAGCGGTGCTGGTCGGCGCTTTCGCCTATTACTGGGTCAGCGCCCCTGCCCTCACCGCCGGTAACGAGGTGGGGGATCTGTGCTACGGCTACCCCTTGGAGATCGTCACCGGTGACGGCCTGACCGGTGAGACCATCGATCCTGCCGCCACAGGGCGGATCACGGTGCTCAACTTCTGGGGCACTTGGTGCACCCCTTGCGTCAACGAGCTACCCTATTTCCACCGCATTGCCACGGAATATGGGGATCGGGTCACGGTCATCGCCGCCCACGGTATGATGGCTCCCACCGCACCCGCCTATATCGCCGAGCACTACCCCGACTCCTCCATCGTGTTTACCGTGGACTATATTCCCGAAGGCGGCACCATGGAAAACGGCTATTACACCACCTTGGGCGGGCGGGGCACCTACCCCTACACTCTGGTGCTCAACGAAAAAGGGGTCATCACCCACATCTTTTACAGTTCCGTTCCCTATGAAATGCTGCTGGAAGCAGCCAACGAGCTTCTGTAACCCACAAAAAAAGGGGACCCGACAGCGTGGCTGTCGGCTCCCTTTT
>JAZOWI010000058.1:0-14983 GCA_045659145.1 Acutalibacteraceae bacterium
ACTTCGAGAAAGACACGGAATGCGCAGCCACCACCGTCAGCGGGTGGGTGATGGAGGCGATGGGGTGCATCCCCGCCGCCGGCGACACCTTTGTGGCGGACGGACTGGCGGTAGAGGTCACCCGCGTGGAGAAGACCCGCCCCGAGGAGATCCGTGTGCGACCGGCACCGGTGGAAACGAAAGAAGAATAAGAAGAAAGCCCGATGCGAGCGCATCGGGCTTTCGTGTTTTAGTTTTCGTGAGGATCCAGCCAGCGATAGCCGCGCACCTCATCGGTGGACAGCATCATAAAGAAGGCGTCGGGATCTATCTCAAAGACCAACTGCCGCAGACGGAAGGTCTCGTCTCGCCGCACGGCGCAAAGGATCATCTTCTGATCGGCACCGGAATAGGCGCCCTCTGCTTTGAGCAGGGTAACGCCTCGGTTGATTCGCTCCATAATGGCGGCGGTGATCTCGGGTTGCCTTTTGGACAGAATCATAGCCATTTTGCCGTGACGTCCGCCGTAAATGACCCAGTCGGTCACCATACTGCTGACAAACACCAGCACCACCGCAAAGAGAGGGCTCTCCAACTGCTGATACACCAGCGCCGAGGAGGCGATGACCACTGCGTCCACGGAAAGGATCAGTCGGCCCATTTGAATGTGAGGGAACTTCCGTTCCAACAAACGGGCCACGATCTCGCTGCCGCCGGTGGTGCCGCCTCGGCTAAGGATGAGACCCACACCCAGACCCAACAATACGCCACCGAAAATGCAGGTGAGGATGTTTTCTCCCTGAAAAGGCGGAATGATCGGCTCCAAAAGGTCAATGAGCAAGCTGGACATTCCCAATCCCACGAGGGTGCGAAGCACCAGACGGTGACCGATCACCACCCACGCGGCGATAAGAAGCGGAATATTCATTGCCACGGTGGCCAGACCGATGGGGATCTCAAAGGGAAGATGGTGTACGCTCAGGTAATTGAGCATGGTAGCGATACCGGTGACCCCGCCGGGGGCAATGTTGTTGGGGGCAGAGAACATATCCACCGCCAGTGCATAGCTCAGGCTGCCCAACAGCATAAAAAAGCCATCCATCAAAAGGGTCTTCCAGTTGATCTTTCGTTGTTTCATTGTAACGCCCCCTCCCGCTTATTCTTCTACACAGAGGCGGAATAATTCCCGAATCCGCTCAATGCGTCCCGCCAAATACAGATAGCCGAACAGACTCTCCAAACCGGTGGCCCGATGATAGTCGGCACCGGAGCGGGCGGTATGGGCATTGCGCCCCCGTTTAAATACCGCCTCTTCTTCCTCGGTAAGCAGGGGGAGGAGCCGATTCATCGCCTCGGCCTGCGCCTCGGCGCGTACCTCCTGCACCGCCAACTTGTGCAGGTCGTTGACGGGACGGTTGGCCTGACTGAGCAGACGCTCCCGCACCATCAGGCTATATACCCCGTCCCCTACAAAGGCCAGCGCCAAGGGGCTGAGGGTGTGCAGATCCAGTTCTTGGGGATACAGACGATCCATAAGGAACTCTCCTTAGTCAATAAAGTCGAACTCGAAGTCGTAGATGCTGACGGTGTCGCCTTCGCCGCAGCCGGCAGCCCGCAGGGCGTCGATGACGCCGGCTCCCTGCAATACCCGCTCGAAGTATTGCAGTCCGTCGGGATCATCGAAGCGGACCCCTCGCATGACGCGCAGCAGCCAGTTGGCCTCCACAAAGTACACTCCGTCGCGGTTGAAGACCTGCACCGAATGATCCCGCAGTTCTTCGGGCGTGGGGAGCACCGGCGCCTCCGCCTCAAAGCGGCGGATGGGGGGCAGCTTTTGCAACAGTTCGCCGCACCGCTTGGCGATCTCCTCGGTGCCGTGGGCAATGGGAGCCATCATGGGGAAATAGTCGTAGCCGCGCCGCTCCATTTCGGCGGCAAAGGCCTCCAATTGCTCGTCGGTAGCCAGATCGCACTTGTTGCCCGCCACGATCATGGCACGGGAGGCCAGTTCTTCGTTAAACTTGTGCAGTTCTTCGTTGATGGTGTCGAAATCCGCGATGGGGTCCCGTCCCTCACTGCCGGACACGTCCACCACGTGCACCAGCAGACGGCACCGCTCTACGTGACGGAGGAAGTCGTGGCCCAGACCCACGCCTTCGCTGGCGCCCTCGATGACGCCGGGGATATCCGCCATCACGTAGGACACACCGGGGGCGGGGCGCACCACACCCAGCACGGGGGTGATGGTGGTGAAGTGATAGTTGGCGATCTCGGGCTTGGCCTCGCTGACCACCGAGATGAGGGTGGACTTGCCCACGTTGGGGAAGCCCACCAGACCCACGTCTGCCAACAGTTTCAGTTCCAGTCGCAGCTCGTATTCCTCGCCGGGGACACCGGGCTTGGAAAAGCGGGGCACCTGACGGGTGGCGGTGGCAAAGTGGTTATTGCCCCAGCCGCCGCGACCGCCCTTGGCCGCCACAAAATCCTCGTCGCCGGACATATCCGCCATCAGGCGGCCGGTCTCGTTGTCGTAGATCAGGGTGCCGCGGGGCACGCGGATGACGCAGTTCTCGCCGCTTTTGCCGGACTTACGGTTGGTCTGCCCGTTTTCACCGTGGGAGGCGGCGTATTTCCGCTGATAGCGGAAATCGGACAGGGTGTTTATGCCGTCGTCGGGACGGAAAATGATGCTGCCGCCCCGTCCGCCGTCACCGCCGTCGGGACCACCGGCGGCCACAAACTTCTCCCGATGGAAGGATACGGCACCGTCACCGCCGTTGCCGGCGCGGACCTTGATGATCGCTTTATCCACAAACATATTCAGTTCCTCCTTTGTTAAGAGGTAGTATAAGCACATACACACTTATTATATAATAAGTTGCGACGAATGGCAACAAAAAATTCCCACCCGCACAGCAGGTGGGAATCCTTTTTGAGCAATTACTGCTTCTCGTACACGCTGACGCGCTTACGATCCTTGCCCCAACGCTCGAAACGGACAATGCCGTCGGCCTTGGCAAACAGGGTATCGTCAGAGCCGGAGCCCTCGTTGTTGCCGGGGTGGATGTGGGTGCCACGCTGACGCACCAGGATGTTGCCGGCCAGCACGAACTGACCGTCGGCGCGCTTAACGCCCAGACGCTTGGACTCAGAGTCACGGCCGTTCTTGGTGGAGCCAACGCCCTTCTTGTGGGCGAACAGCTGGATGTTCAGTTTCAACATAGGAATTACACCTCCATAATTAGTTGCTGTACCCGCGTGGGATACTGTTCTTGCAGTGCCTGTAAATGGAGTCGAAAGCCGGATAATACGTTTTGGCAGTCGTGGATCTTGTCGGTGACCGTCATATCCATATAGCCGTCGTCGACGGTGATGGCAGCGGCGGCGCCGATGACCTCGGTGACGGTGTTGGCCGTCATATAGGCTGCGCTGGAAACGGCCGCGCATACGATGTCCTGTCCGTGGTCGCCCGCTCCGGCGTGACCGGAGAGCGTGAAGCCGGTGAGGAGACCGTCCGCAGTCTTATACCGGACCCGAATCATAATCAGGCGTTGATGGTGTCGATCTGCACCTTGGTGTAGGGCTGACGGTGACCCAGCTTGCGGGCCTTACCCTTCTTGGGCTTATAGGTGAAGACAGTGATCTTCTTACCCTTGCCGTTTTTCAGCACATGAGCGGTGACGGTGGCACCCTCCACATAGGGAGCGCCGACCTTCAGGTTCGCATCGTCGTGCAGAGCGATCACCTTATCGAAGGTGACGGATTCCTCTTCGACAGCATTCAGCTTCTCAATGAACAGAGTGTCGCCATTCTGAACCTTGTACTGCTTGCCGCCGGTTTCGATAATTGCGTACATTAGGCGTACCTACCTTTTCTATAGACTCGCTGCGCAGGGCGGACGGTGTCACTTTTGCCCTCGAAAGGGCGCCCGTTACATGCGGCAACAGCCATTTTAACACACAAAGAGCGGGCTGTCAACAACTTTTTTACGTTAAAACAATATAATATAAAGAGCAAATGTTTTTGCCAACGAAATAATCCGCTTGTATTTTCGCGAAAGAGGTGTATAATGAATATGAATCGACAAACCCTGACAAAGGAGAAACCCCTATGGCTAACAATTACAAATACAAGAGCCGCCGCAAGAAAAGAGGCGGTTCGGTGGGCGTTGTGATGGTCCTTTTTCTGTCGCTGGCGGTATTGGCGTTGGCGGTGGCAATGCTGTTCCCCCAGATCGGGGACTGGCTGGGCGGCGAAACGTCTGACGAGGATTCCTCCGTCCCTACCCCCGATACAACCACTACCACGACGGCGGAAACGCCCTCGATAGGGTTCTTTGTCACCACCGATCAGTTGAATGTGCGCAGTGGACCCGGTACCGAGTACGAGGTGTTGGGCGTGCTGCCGGTAGGCGAGACCGTGGAGGCGCTGAGCGTCAAGGGTGACTGGTACCTGATTTCCTTCAACGGAGATACCGCCTACATCAACGCGGAGTATGTAACGCCTTCGTCTCCAACAGGCACCACCACCTCTACTACCCACACGGGTCCCTCCAATGAGGTGTACTTGGATGCGGACGGCCTGTTGCAGTTCAATACGGACGGTCGTTATGTGCAGAGCACCTCTTACGCGGCAGGCGGCCAGATTCCGTGGAATCTGCGGCTGGTCAACGACTGGAACGCCATTCCCGCGGATTACAGCGAGGAGGGTCTGGTACAGATCTTGGGCGATGCAGGTCAGCAGCGGGTGGACCAGCGGATCCTGGCAGAACTGAAAGCGATGATCCAAGCGGGCGAAGCCTATAATATCGGCGTCCAGTCCGGCTATCGCTCGGTGGCGAAGCAGAAAGAACTGTATTGGCGACAGGTGGACAAACAGCCCCAGTCCCTCACCGAGATCCAAGCGCAAAAGGCCGCCGGACAGATCGTCAAGCGCCCCGGGTACAGCGAGCACCACACGGGTTTGGCGGTGGACCTGTACGGCAGCGGCGATTACAGCCTCACCGAGACCTTTGAGAACACCGAGGCCTTCCGTTGGCTGATGGAGCATTGCGCCGAATACGGCTTTATTCTCCGCTTCCCCAAGGACAAGGAGAGTGTTACCGGTGTCATCTACGAGCCGTGGCATTTCCGCTACGTAGGCAAGGAAGCAGCCAAGGAAATTATGGACAAGGGACTGTGCCTGGAAGAGTATCTGCAGGAGAAGAAACAGTAGAAGAGGGCAGAAAATGTAAAAAAATCATTGACAAACGGCACGCTATCCCCTAATATGTGAGTAGCGGAGACACTTCTCCGACGAGTGAAAACAAGATGGTCCGATGTGCATCCCGTCATCGGACAGACAATGAAGGGAGAAAATCACTATGGTATTCGAAAAGATTCAGGCGATCCTGAGCAATCAGTTTGACGTAGAGGTGGACACCATCACCCCCGACACCGATCTGGTGGACGATCTGGGCGCTGATTCCCTCGATCTGGTGGATATGCTGATGTCCTTGGAGGACGAGTTCAATATCGGTGAAGTGCCGGACGAGATGGTGGAGAAGATCCGCACCGTCAGTCAGCTGGTGACCTACATCGAGGAGAATATGTAAGAAACATCACAGGGGCAGAGAGATCTGCCCCTGTATTGCTGTTTGAGGTGAAGGAGGTGTATCTCTATGCCCATTGTTCCCATGAGAGAGGAGCATATTCCCTCTTTGGCGGTGTTGGAGCGGGTGTGCTTTGCTGCCCCCTGGTCCGAGGAGTCGTTGCGGGAAGAACTGGACAACCCCCACGCGGTCTTCCGCGTAGCGGAGCAGGACGGCGCGGTGGTGGGTTACGTAGGGATGCATCATCTGGTGGACGAGGGTTTCATCACCAACGTGGCGGTGGACCCCGTCGCCCGACGGCAAGGGGTGGCGCAGGCCCTGCTGGCGGAGTTGGCGGCCTACGGCGCCGCCCACGGGTTGTACCGTATCACCTTGGAGGTGCGCGTGTCCAATACGCCCGCCATTCGGCTGTATGAAGGAGCGGGGTATGTAAAGGATGGGGCGCGCCCCGGCTTTTACCGCAACCCCACCGAGGACGCGGCCATTTATTCCTTGTATTTTTGAGGTAATCGTTATGTTAATTCTTGGTATTGAATCATCGTGCGATGAGACTGCTGCTTCGGTGGTAGAGGACGGCCGCAAAGTGCTGTCCAATGTGATCGCATCGCAGGTGGAGGAGCACCGTAAATACGGCGGAGTGGTACCGGAGATCGCCAGTCGCCGCCACGCGGAGGCCATCTCGGACGTGGTGCGTCGCGCCCTCACCGAGGCAGAGGTGACCCTGTCGGACATCGACGGCATTGCCGTCACCTATGCCCCCGGTCTGATCGGCGCGCTGCTGGTGGGGGTCAGCTTTGCCAAAGGGTTGGCGCTGACGACGGCTAAGCCCCTCATCCCTGTGCACCATCTGCGCAGCCATATCGCCTCCAACTATCTGGCGCACCCTGAACTGAAACCGCCTTTTTTGTGTTTGGTGGTGTCGGGCGGTCATAGCCACATCGTGAAGGTGGAGGACTATACCCGCTTTGAGGTGATCGGACGCACCCGCGACGATGCCGCCGGCGAGTGCTATGACAAGGCGGCGCGGGCCATGGGAATGCCCTATCCCGGCGGTGTGGCGCTGGATAAACTGGCCCACGAAGGAGACCCCGCCGCCTATGTACTGCCCCGTCCCCGTGTGGAGGGCAGTCCCTACGATTTCAGCTTTTCGGGGCTGAAAACGGCGGTCATCAACCGCCTGCACAACGCGGAGCAAAAGGGCGAAACGGTGAACAAGGCGGATCTGTGCGCCTCCTTCCAGCATACGGTCACCGAATTGCTGGTGGGCAACACCATGGCGGCGGCGCAGGATCTTGGGATGGACACCATTGTGCTGGCGGGCGGCGTGTCCGCCAACAGCGGTCTGCGGGCAGGAATGGAAGCTGCCTGTGCAGAGCGAGGATATCACTTGTATGCCCCGCCCCTGTCTCTGTGCGGTGATAACGGTGCTATGGTGGCGGCCCAAGGCTATTACGAACTACTCAGTGGTCACACCGCAGGTATGGAACTGAACGCCATAGCCAGTTTACCCATTACGGAATGAACAAAAAACGGACAGCGTAACTCGCTGTCCGTTTTTTAATGAAATCTTAAAGGGATTCCCTCTTCCCTTTTAAAGGGAAATGGGTGTATACTGTACCTATGAGGAGGCGAGGGCTATGGCAACCATTCTGATTTGCGACGACGAAAAGGACATCGTATCGGCATTGAAGATCTATCTGGAGGCGGAGGGATATACCACCCTGGCGGCCTATACCGGCGGGGAGGCGCTTGCCTTGTTGGAGCGCCACACCGTGCACTTGGTGCTGATGGATGTGATGATGCCCGAGATGGACGGCATCACCGCGATTGCCGCCTTGCGCCGTCGGTACAATCTGCCGGTCATTCTGCTCACCGCCAAGAGCGAGGACACCGACAAGGTGTTGGGGCTGAACGTGGGGGCGGATGACTACGTCACCAAGCCCTTTAATCCCGTGGAACTGTTGGCGCGGGTGCGCAGTCAGCTCAGGCGGTATATGCATTGGAGCGGACAGAATATAGGGGCGGACGCCTGCCTGACGGTGGGAGGCCTTACCTTGGACGACCGCCGTAAGCAGGTGACGGTGGACGGAGAGCCGGTCACATTGACTCCTCGGGAGTACGATATTCTCAAACTGTGTATGGAAAACCCCGGCACGGTCATGTCCCCGCGGGAGATCTATCGTCGAGTGTGGCAAGAGGATCCCCTGGGCAGCGAAGGGGTGGTGGCGGTGCACATCCGCCACCTGCGGGAGAAGATCGAGATCAACCCCGCGGAGCCCCGCTACATACAGGTGGTGTGGGGACAAGGCTATAAGTTGGAGGGAGGCGGAACCTAAGTGACAGATAAATGGTATTACCGACTGCCTATCAAGGTGACAGCGGTGTTTTTGACCGTGGCGCTGTTCTTGGGCGGCTTGGTGCTGATGGGCGGCGCCTGCACCGGTGTGCTGATCGCCGGCGCCGAGGGCACCACAGATATGGCTCAGCGGAAGGTGGCGGAATATTTCCTTAGTTTGTACGACTGGGAGATGGCGCGGGATTATGTACATACCGGCACCGTGGACGAGGTGTACGACAACATGCCGTACACCTATGTCATCACCGACCGCGACGGCACGGTGCTGACCTCCACCTACGACGGGAGCGATTATTTGGCCTATTCCGTGGACACGTTCTATTATGAGGATAAGGCGTGGCAGGATCGGGACGGGCGCGTCAGCGCCACGCTCTATTGCCCGTCCATTGAGCGCCTGACGGGGGACAGTTGGTTGGAGGTAGGGGTGCGTACCGTCACTTGGTGGCACCAAAACCGCTGGCTGTGTGTGGGCTTCGGCGCCTTTTGCTGGGTGCTGATGCTGGTATGCTTTGTGTTTCTGTGCAGTGTGGCAGGCCGCCAAAACGGAGCGGAGTCGCCCCAATGCAACCCCGTGGACCGCATCCCCTTTGATCTGTTCACTTTACTATACGGAGCGGTGGGGTTCGGTCTGCTGTATGCTATTGACGAGAGCGGCGGCGGGGCTGTGGGTCTGGCGTTGCTGGCGGTGACGGCAGCGGCTTTTCTGGGATTGCTGTTCAGTTACGTGATGAGCTTTGTCACTCGCGTCAAGACCCGCACTCTATGGCAAAACACCCTTGTTGCTCGTGTGCTCCGATGGGTGGTGGGCGGCTTTCGGGTGGTAGGACGAAATCTACCCACCCTGTGGCAGGTGATATTGGCTGTGGTGGGCATTTCTCTGTTGGAGTTCGCCTTGCTGTGGGTCAACCGATGGGAACCGGATAACCTAATTGTATGGTGGATGCTGGAAAAGCTGCTGTTGGTGCCTTTTATCCTCTTATTGGCCCTTAATCTGACCCAACTGCAAAAAGGAGTGCACCGTATCGCCGCAGGGCAGGTGGAGCACCAGATCGATACCCGCCACCTGACGGGTTCTCTGCGGACGACTGCGCAGGAGATCAACCATATCCGCGACGGTTTATCCCAAGCGGTGGAACAGCGAATGAAGAGCGAACGGTTCAAAACGGAGCTTATTACCAACGTGTCCCACGATATTAAGACCCCGCTGACCTCAATCATTAACTATGTGGACCTGATGGAGAAGCAAAATCCGGAGGACTCTGTTTTGCAAGAGTACTTGGAAGTGCTCTCCCGCCAGTCGGCGCGACTAAAAAAACTGGTGGAGGATCTTTTGGAAGCCTCTAAGGCTTCTACGGGCAATCTGTCGGTGACAGTGGCTCCTTGTCGGATGGAGGTGCTGCTGGATCAGATGGTGGGGGAATACACTGAAAAGGCACAAGCGGCCGACCTGACCCTGCTGACCCACTATCCCGAGGTGTCGGTGACGGCGCTGGCGGACGGACGGCATCTGTGGCGGGTACTGGACAATTTAATGAACAACATCTGCAAATACGCTCAACAGGGCACGCGGGTCTATGTAGATCTGGCGGCGCTGAATGGTGAGGTGCAGGTGGTGTTTCGCAACGTGTCCCGCGTGCCTCTGCATATGAGTGGTGAGGAGCTGTTGGAGCGTTTTGTGCGAGGGGACAGTGCCCGCCATACCGAAGGGAGCGGCTTGGGTTTGTCCATTGCCCGCAGTCTGATGGAATTGCAGGGCGGTCGTCTGGAACTGATGGTGGACGGAGACCTCTTCAAGGTGAAACTGACCCTACCCATAGCAAAATAGCAAAAAGCCTATGCAACGATTGTTGCATAGGCTTTTTGTTTATATCTTCTCTTCGTGGAACCCGTCCGGCCAAAGGGTGAGCAGGCTGTCAAACCCGTTCTTTTTGGCGATCTCCACCGCCAAGGGGAAGGCACAGTCAATGGTGTCGGCGGCGTGGGTGTCCGCGCCCAGAATGATCTTGCCCTCCATTTCCCGCAGGGCGGAGAGGATGAAATCCGCCGGATAGGGAACGGTGCGCCATTTTCGGCTGATGGCGCCGGTGTTGATCTCCAACACAGGGCACACCTTCACCACCTTTTCCAGCGCGTCCAGTGCGATGCGCTGATAGGCGGGATCCTCCTCGTCCATCAGGCTGAACTTGGTGAGCACGTCGAAGTGCCCCACGATGGTGGGCTTGTTCTTCTGCACATGGGCGGTCAATTCGTCAAAATACATTTTGGCAAAGGCCAGTTTGTCTCCGCCCAGCTCATGGTTGATGCAGTCCATCTGCAAACTGGCGGCGTGATCAATGCCGTAGAAGCGGTCCTCAAACACCAACTCGTGCACCGAGCAGAGGAAATAGTCCAGCTCGCTGACGATGGACGGGTCGGAGTGGGAATCCAGCTCGATCCCCCGCATAATGATGATCTGCCCGTTGTATGTTTCCTGCAAGCGGCGCAGCTCTGCCAGATAGGCGGGATAATCCGCTTGCCGCATACAGTAGTCCTGATAGGGGGAGTCGCTGTGGTCGGAGAAGCCGATGACCGGCATCCCCAAGCGAATGGCCGACTGCACCATCTCCTCCATTGTGTTTTTGCCGTCGGAGAAGGTGGTGTGGGAGTGATACCCGCAATAGTTCATACAAGACACCTCTTGTCAGTAGTATATGCACCGTATTTTACCACAATTTCTTGTGGGATGCAACGAAAAAGCGGAGAAAAACAGGGGCGCAATCGGAAAATGCGTAAAATTATCAAATAATTAACAATCCTCTCTTGCAATACGGGAGCCTTTCCGCTATAATGTTATCCGTGGATAGTTGTCATTTTTGTAAAAGAAATGCTGCCGACAACGAAAGGAGAACACGACTATGACCAACAACAAGACTGTATTGGCCTGGCTGGAAGAGATGAAAGCCCTGTTGACCCCCGACAACATCGTTTGGGTGGACGGCTCCGACGAGCAGCGGGATGAGCTGCGCCGTCTGGCGGTGGAGCTGGGCGAGCTGACCCAGCTGAATCAGGACATCCTGCCCGGCTGTTATCTGCACCGCACCAACCCCAACGACGTGGCCCGCGTAGAGGACCGCACCTTCATCTGCACCTCCACCAAGGAGATGGCCGGCCCCACCAACAACTGGTGTGAGCCTCAGGAGATGTATAAGAAGTTGTATGACATTGCCCGCGGCAGTTATAAGGGCCGTACCATGTATATCATCCCCTATTCCATGGGCCCCATCGGCTCTCCTCTGGCCAAGATCGGCGTGGAGATCACTGACAGCGTGTATGTGGTGCTGAATATGCTGATTATGACCCGCGTGAGCAATCAGGTGTGGGATGTGCTGGGCGACAGCAACGACTGGGTGCGCGGCCTGCACTCTCGCTGCGACGTGGATCCCGAGAAGCGGTATATTTGCCATTTCCCCGAGGACAACACCATCATCTCCGTCAATTCCGGCTACGGCGGTAACGTGCTGCTGGGCAAGAAGTGCTTTGCCCTGCGCATCGCCTCCTTCCAGGGCTGGAAAGAGGGCTGGATGGCCGAGCATATGCTGATCCTCGGTCTGCAAAACCCCAAGGGCGAGGTGCACTACATCGCTGCCGCCTTCCCCTCTGCCTGCGGCAAGACTAATCTGGCTATGCTGATCCCCCCTGCTTACCTGCGTGAGAAGGGCTATAAGGTGTGGACCGTGGGCGACGATATTGCCTGGATGCGCATCGGCGAGGATGGCCGTCTGTACGCCATCAACCCCGAGAACGGCTTCTTCGGCGTGGCCCCCGGCACCAACGAGCACTCCAACTTCAATGCTTTGGAGTCCACCAAGAAGAATACCATCTTCACCAACGTGGCCCTGTGTCAGGATGACAACACCGTGTGGTGGGAGGGTCTGAACAAGAATCTGCCTGAGAACGCCATCGACTGGCGCGGCAATCCCTGGGATCCCGCCAAGTTCAGCAAGGCGGACAAGAGCACCTGTGCCGCTCACCCCAACAGCCGTTTCACCGCCCCTGCCGAGAACTGCCCCTGCATCTCCGATGAGTTCAACAAGGGCGCCGGTGTACCGATCTCCGCCATTGTGTTCGGTGGTCGTCGTGCCAAGTGCGCTCCGCTGGTCTATCAGTCCCGTGATTGGGAGAACGGCGTGTTCATCGGCTCCGCTATGGCCTCTGAGACCACTGCTGCCGCCGCCGGCGCCGTGGGCGTGGTCCGCCGCGATCCCATGGCGATGCTGCCCTTCTGCGGCTATCACATGGGTGACTATTTCCGCCATTGGTTGGAGATGGGTAAGAAGCTGGGCGATAAGGCGCCCAAGATCTTCAATGTTAACTGGTTCCGTACCGACGACGAGGGCAACTTCCTGTGGCCCGGTTTCGGTGACAATATGCGCGTGCTGAACTGGATCATCGACCGTTGCGAGGGCAAGGCCACCGCACAGGAGACTGCCATCGGCTATGTGCCCCAGCCGGAGGATATCGACCTGACCGACCTGGATATGGATCTGGACACCCTCAAGGGCATCCTGACCGTTGACAAGGACGTGTGGTCCAAGGAAGCCGCCGAGATCGAGGAGCACTACAAGAAGTTCGGCGATCACCTGCCCGCCGAGCTGCGCGCTCAGCTGGATACCCTGAAAAAGAACTTGGGCTAATGAGGTTACAAAAAGTCCCTGCCGAGAGGCGGGGACTTTTTTCTATCTTTTGTTGACCTTTGCAACGGTTTAGGGTATTATATATACATTCATCATTAAGATTATTCTACGCAAGGAGTGTTGGGTTTGCCTGCGTTTTTTGATTCGAGAGACCGTCGGCACCGCGCCCCCTTCGGGGCGGTGGCGGCGGGCACGGCGGTGCATCTGCGAGTGCGGATGCCCCGTGACTGGGGATGCAGCCGTGTGGTACTCACGGTGGAGCCGGACGGTCACCCCGTGCAGGAATGGGATATGTACTGGGCGGGTATGGACGGCGAGTATCACGAGTGGTGGGAGATCCACTACACCCCGTCTGACAGCGGCATCTATTGGTACGGCTTTCGTCTGCGGGTGGCGATGGGCGATGGATGGCTGATCCGTCAGCCGGACGGCGCCGCCGCCTATTCTCCCAGCAAATCCGGTCCTCGCTGGCAGCTCACCTGCTACGAGGCGGAGTACACCACGCCGGACTGGCTGGCGGGCGGCATTATGTATCAGATCTTTCCCGATCGTTTTGCCGCGTCGGGGCAACCCAAGAAGAATGTCCCCTTGGATCGGGTGCTGCACGAGAACTGGCAGGAGTCGGTGGTGTGGCAACCGGACGCCCGCGGTCGGGTGTGGAACAACGACTTTTTTGGCGGCGATCTGGAGGGTATACGGCAGAAGCTGGATTATCTGAAAGAACTGGGTGTCACTTGTATATATATTAATCCTATATTTGAGGCCCATTCCAATCATCGCTACGATACGGCGAATTACGGGCGCATCGATCCTCTGTTGGGAGACGAGGACTCCTTCCGCGCCTTGATGAGCGCCGCCGCCGAACGGGGCATGCGCGTGATTCTCGACGGCGTGTTCAGTCACACGGGCGCGGACAGTGTGTATTTTAACCGCGAGCGCCGGTACGACAGTGTGGGCGCGTATAACTCGCCCGATTCGCCCTATGCGGCTTGGTATCATTTTCGTTCCTGGCCCAATGAATATGCCTCTTGGTGGGGGTTTGACACGCTGCCCGAGGTGGAGGAACTTTCTCCCGCCTTTATGGAGCATATCAACGGCGAGGAGGGTATCGTGCCCCGTTGGCTGTCCGCCGGCGCCGCAGGTTGGCGACTGGATGTGGCGGACGAATTGCCCGACGGCTTTTTGGATGCTTTGCGTGAGCGGGTCAAGGCCACCGATCCCGAGGCATTGGTGCTGGGCGAGGTGTGGGAGGATGCTTCCACCAAGGAGAGCTACGGTCACCGCCGTCGGTATCTGTTGGGGCGCCAACTGGACAGTGTGATGAACTATCCCTTCCGCACCGCCATTCTCCGTTTTTTGACCGAGGGTGACGGCGAAGCCTTTTTGCATCGGGTGGGGGACATCGTTGAGAATTATCCGCCCCAGAGCCTGCGGCTATTAATGAATCACATCGGCACCCACGATACGGAGCGGGTGTTGACCTTGTTGGGCGGCGAGCCCGGCGGCGGTCGCGGTCGGGGATGGCAGGCGGATCGGCGGATGACCGAGTCCCAGCGGCAGTTGGCTCTGCGCCGTCTGCGTCTTGCCACCTTGCTCCAATTTGCCCTCCCCGGTGTCCCTTGTATTTACTACGGGGACGAGGTGGGTATGGAGGGATATAAAGATCCGTTTAATCGCGGCCCCTTCCCTTGGGGGCGGGAAGATACGGAGTTGCTCTCGTGGTACCGTTGCCTCGGCGCGGCGCGACGGGCAGAGCCGTCCCTGGCCGAAGGCGCTTTTGTTCCCTTGCAGGGAAATGGGGATGTCACCGGCTTTGTGCGACAGGGCGAAGAGACGGCACTAGTGTGCGCGGTGAACCGCAGCGATATGACCCGCGCGATTTATTTGCCGGAAGCCTATCGGGGCGGCCGCATAGTTATGGGCGAAGCCTCGGTCGAAGGGGAGTGGCTGGTGTTGCCGCCGCTGACCGGCGTATGGATGGTTTGCTGACCCCTTGTGAGAAATAAACAAAGAAATGGCCGTCGGGATACCGACGGCTTTTTTCTGTCCCAAATATAGTGGAATAAATGTGCCGAAAACCACAAGATTTGGGGGCAAAAAACGGATGAAAAAAAGAGTGTAAAAAATGCAAAAAAAGTGTTGACAAACCCCTTGCCATGTGGTATTATAGCAAAGCCGCCGCAAAAAGCGGTAGATTTTTCATCGGATTTTTGCCGATGATAAGTCGCGAGGACCTTGAAAATTAAACAGTGTAAGACAAGAACGAAAACACACACAATACCCGTTAATTCTTACTCAGTATGAGAAGAATCCGGCAATGAGAAATTATTGCCACACAGACGCCAATGAGCGTCAATGAGTTACAAACTCAAAATGATTGGTACA
>JAZOWI010000059.1:0-7050 GCA_045659145.1 Acutalibacteraceae bacterium
TACCAGCCCTTGTCATAGACCCAAGCATTCTTGGTCATGGAGCCGTTCTTGTCGAGATAGATCCAGCCGTGGCTGTCTTTCTTCCAGCACTCGGTGACCGCGTAGCCGTCAGAGCCTACATAGCACCAGCCCTTGCTGTCCTTGCACCAAGCATTGGTGAGCATCGCGCCGTCGGAACCTACATAGACCCAACCCTTGGAGTCTTTCTTCCACGCGTTGGTGACCATATAGCCATTGCCGTCAAGGAAATACCACTTGCCGCCATCCTTGATCCACGCATTCTTGGTCATAGAACCACTGGCATTCAGCCAGATCCAGCCGTGGCTATCCTTCTTCCAGCAGTTGGTGACCGCATAGCCATCGGAGCCTACATAGCACCAACCCTTGCTGTCCTTGCACCAGGCATTGGTCAGCATCGCGCCGTCGGAGCCAAGATACACCCAACCCACGGAATCCTTCTTCCAAGCGTTGGTGACCATATAGCCGTTCTTGTCCAAGAAGTACCACTTGCCGCCGTCCTTGACCCAAGCATTCTTGGTCATGAAGCCGCTGCCGTTCAGGTAGCACCAGCCGTGGCTGTCCTTCACCCACTTGTTGGTGACCTTCACTCCGTTGTCATAGAAGGCCCAGCCGCCCTCTTCCTTCACCCAGCCGTTCTTATCTTCCAGATAGGGGTCCTCCCGCTCCTTGCCATCGACGGTCTTGAACAGTCGCACATTGTCAAACAGCGCCGCGCCGCCCTTATCCACCACCGCGATGCCGATGGTGGTGAAGGAATCGGTGTTAAACTCCAACAGAATGGGAAACCAATCCTCCCCATAGACTTCCCGACTGAAATCGAACTCTATGAAAGACACACAGTCCCGCTTTTTGCCGTTGACGAGTGCCAGACGGCCCGCGCCGTCCTCCACCACCTTCATCACCATAGAAAAAGAATAGTTGGTATAAGGCTCCACCTCCACCCACTTGATGTAATGGAGACCGATGGGGTCATCCGAGGCAGTATAGCACAGGGAGGGACCGTAGCCCAGCCGCTCGTCGGTAATGGACATAAAGCCGTTTTTCCAGCCGCTGCCACTCTGCCAGAAGTCCGAATCCGCCTCGTCAAAGCGCACATTCTCGGTAACGCAATCCTGCGGGTCACAGCCGCTGTATTCCGCGTCAAAGCCAAAGCTGATGGCACCGGACATATTCTCACTGACGTATTTGACGCCGACGCCGTATTTGTACAGAGCCAGATCGTCCACCCACATCCGACTGGCACAGCCGTACAGAGAAATGCCCACGCGGGTACGATCGCCGCTGTGGAAGGACACGGAGCGCAGGTGCCACTCCTCATCCCACGAGGTGGGGACTATCTGCTTCTCTTGGGTGTAGTAGGGCTTCTGTCCCTGAGGCGCATAGGGGGCGAACCGTCCCGTTTCGGGGTCTGTCACGCCTAGGGTAGCATATCCTCGGTTATCCGCCGACAAATAGGCACCCTTGATCCACGCGGAGAACACGTAGACGGTGTTGGGCTCCACATCCACCCATACGGTGTGCCAGGACGCCCTTTCCGTAGCGGAGGAATCGAAATACAAGGTCTTACCGCCGTCAGGGGCGGTGGGGTCGGTCACAATGGATACTCCATTACCCAAGAAGCCTTCCTGCATCCACGGGCCGCCCTGCGTCTCCTCAAAGCTGCCGTTGACCAGCAGATTCGCCCCCTTGACGGGGCGATTGTTCACCTCCCCCACCGTGTTGAGCACTATGGGGTTGGTGGAAGATACAAAAGGCAGGTTAAAGGGCATGGGGCCCCAGTCAAAGGTAGGGGCGCGCTCTCCCTCGTACACGGCGCCGAAATCGTCCATACGTCCCGCCTCGTTGGAGGGGGCGGACACGGCGATGCGCCCCGCGGCATCCCATACCGTCACCCGATAGACAGTGCGCTCTCCTTTGGCGGTGGGGTCGGTATAGATGCCTTTGCCCCGATCCACGTAGTCGGCGGGATCCACTCCGCTGAGCAGCGCAATCCAGGTCTCGCCGCCGTCGTCCGACCGCTCCAAGTCCATAGAAACCGCCTGTCGGGGGGCGATCCACTCCACCTTGCGGGCGGTGGTATTGCAGAACATTACGGGCACATCCAGGTCCACGGTCTTCCCCCGATGCGCCGCCCGATAGTCCTCTATGTAATAATGCAGGTCATAGGCGGTGGCGCGAAAATCCGTCACTCCGCCGCCGGAGCGAAGCAAGCTGTACGTACTGCCCGGCTGATCTCGATCGGTGGACCAGCACCACATCACCCAACCCTTATGCCCGTCCCGACGAAAATTATCGCGGAATTTCAGTTGCAGATTCGTAAAGGTGGTATCCTCGTAGTTTCTCTCAAAGCCCAGTCCGAACTCGGACACAAAGGTGGGCACAGAGGGCATAAAGCTTTCTGGCGTAGAACTGTTACCGGCATAGTTGTAGTTCTGGTCACCCAGCATATCAAAGTCGATGCCCCTGTAAATAGACATATTCCCCAACTGAGAGCCGATGGTGCGGGTGGCGTTGGGCAGATGCTCCGCCACCGTATCGTTGACCTGCTTGATGAAGTACAGCATATCCTCTTGGGTGACGCCGTACAGCTCACGGGAGGCAAAATGGTTGCCGATATGACTGTCGTTGATCTCGTTCTCCGCCTCCACGGTGGCGGCTACCATCACCACCACGTCGGGGTATTCTGCCAGCACCTTACACAGAGGCGCCACAAACCGCTCGGCGTAGTGATCGGCCACCACAGGGTCGGCGTAATAACGGGTCATCACGTCCCACGCCATCTTACCGAATTCATAGTAGTCATTGACCGAGGTGCTGTGACAGCACACCGTCCACAGCACCGGCATACCCACCGCCCGACAGATATCCAAGAACCGCCGCACGTTGTAGAGATATTCCTCCTTGATGCCCAGTACATCACCGTACTCGTCCAGCACCACGCCCTCAGCGTATATAGAGCCCTCATAGCCCAGAATGTTGAATCCCAAGGCTTTTAGATTGTAGATTTGCTGATAGATGTTTTCGGGGCCGTAGTCATCCAGACCCACCGTGGACCAGGCGTTTCCCACGTATTCCACCATCACCTCGTTGGAGGTCAAGCCGTGGCCTAAGTTCACGTGGTTAAACCACGGAAACCAAATGCCTTCCAGATAGCCGTCCCGTTGCAGGATTTTCTCAACGCCGTTGTCCTCCTGCTCCCACGGGAACACGCTCTGTCCTACGGCATTCAGAGGCAACGCCGCCAGCAGCAGTACCGCCGCCGTCACGGCACCCACCAGCCGCCGCCATCCTGTCCTTTTCACTGTCATCGCTCCTTTGCAAGAGTTATTCGTCTATCATCTTAGCATAATAATATTGATTTTTTCTACCCTATCGTTGACTTTATGTGTGTTATTTTGATACAGCGAAAACAGCACCCGCCCGTGTGCACAGGGCACCCGGGCAGAGATTTTGATCAGCGATAGCAGATAAAGGTCTTGACCTCGAAGGGCTTGAAGGTGACCGAAGCCACACCATCGGTCAGCGCCACGTCCGCAAAGGCCTCTTCCAGCATATTGGACTCCTGCACCCACTTCACGTCCGCGGGGAAGGTCAGGTGGGTGACGGTGCGGGCGCGCTCCGCCTCATACAGACGGACCACGTAGGCGCCCTCGATGTCCTCGGCAGGCTTGACCGCCTCCACGATGACGTTGTCCGCCTCCACCAGCACGGGGGCGGCCAGCGCCTTGGTGAGGGCACCCTCGGCTGCGATGACCGGCAGGTTCAGCTCATAGGCGGGATACACCACGCCCGCCACGGAGAAGTCGCCGCAGTGCGGCAGCAGGCTGTACGTCATCTCGTGAACACCGAAGTCACCGGCGGGATCCGGATGGCAACCGCCGCGGTGCAGGGACAGACGCATATCCGAGCCGCGCACCGAAATGCCGTACTTACAGTCGTTGAGCAGGGCCACGCCGAAGCGGCTCTCGGACACGTCGGTCCATTTCAGGTTGCACACCTCGAAGCGGGCGGTCTCCACCTTGTCGTTCTCGGGGGTGGGACGGTCGATGTGACCGAACTGGATCTCGTGCTCGGCCTTGGTGGTCAGCACGTCCACGACGAAGGTGACTTCCAGCAGATGCTGCTTATCCTTCCAGTCCACCTTGGCGTGGAAGTCCACACGGGGCATATCCGCGTAGAAAACAGTGTCCACGTCAATGGTGGAGTGGCTGCCGATCTTATAGGTGGAGCGGATACGCAGTTCCACCGCGCCCTCGCTCACCAGCTTGCGCTCCACCAGATTGGTCTGGTGACGCATCTTGAACTTCTGGTCGTATTCCAAGTCCCAGTTGTCCCAATATTCGGGAATATCCTCGCCCATATAGAAGGTGCCGAGGGGCGCGGCGCCCTCGCGACGAAGCTGACGACCGCTCTTCTTGTCGATGAAGGAGGCGATGTAGCCGTTCTCGTCAAACACCACAGAGGCAAAGGGAGTCTCCAGATTGGTGCCGTCGTACGTGAAGGGAGAAGCGGCTTCGGGGGTCTTGTCGGTCAGAGCCACGCTCTTGGCCTCAAAGGGGGCCAGCGCCACACCGGACACGGCGATCTTCTTACGGCCGAACACATCCTCATAGGGCTGGCACTTGGCATCCGCCACGAACTTGCCCTTATCGTCGATATTGATCACATCCGCACGGGCGAAGGACAGGGGATTGACCAAGGCCAACGCCTCGTCGCCCGCGGCCACGGTGGCCGCCAGACGCTGGGTCTCACCGTTCACGGTGACGATCAGCTCGCCCACGATCTTCTCGGAGCGGTCGTGGACGCACTGGATGCAGGTGCCGGGCAGGATGTCGTGGAACTGGTTCTCCAACAGCACCTTGGTCCACTCGTCGTACTGAGCGGCATCGTGACCGGTGTCGGTCATCACCGCCATCAGCTCCATATTGCGGATGGCATTCTCGCACAGACGGTTGTTGCGCTTGGTCTGGTGGCGCTGGGTCAGGGTACCGCGGTGCAGTTCCAGATACAACTCGCCGCTGTAAACGGGCAGCTTATCCGCGTTCTGCTCCATCTCCTGACCGAATTCGCTGATGGTCTTATACTCCACCTTGGGCAGACCGTTGATCTCCATAGTGCGGCGCACGTCCTCCACCATCACGTCGGTGGGACCGCCGCCGCCGTCGCCGTAGCCGAAGGCGTGCAGACGGCTGATGTCCGCCTGCTTGTTTTGCAGACCGCTCACGTGATCCACCACCTGATTGGGGATGGGCTCGCAGTGGGTGGTGTTGAAGTGAGTGATGACCTCACTGCCGTCGATACCCACCCAGCGGAAGGTCTCAAAGGGGAACTTATTATGCTCATTCCAGCTCAGCTTGGTGGTGTAGAAATACTTCATACCGCAGCCCCGCATAATCTGGGGGATAGCGGCGTTATAACCGAAGGTGTCAGGCAGCCAGAAGGAGTCGTTGGTGATGCCGAACTTCTCTTGCAGGTACTTCTGACCTTTCAGGAACTGACGCACCATAAACTCGCCGCCGGTGATGTTACAGTCGCACTCCACCCAGGCGCCGCCGTTGATCTCGAACCGACCCTCGGCCTGCCGCTTCTTGATATCCTCGAAGATGGCAGGGTACTTATCCTCCATCCAGTAGGTGTGCAGCACCGAGGACTGGATGAACTTATAATCCGCATACTGATCCATCAGCGCCAGCGCGTTGGCAAAGGTACGAGCGCACTTGCGGATGGTCTCGGCGATGGGCCACAGCCACGCGGTGTCCATATGGGAGTGACCGATCACACCCACCTTGCCGTAGGCATCGCCGCAGGTGTTGCCGGTGAACAACCCCTCCATAACGGCGTTGCAGCGGCGCACACCCTCCATCATCGCCTCGAAGTCCGCCGTGGCGGGGACCAGCACCGCCTCGCTGAACACCTGCTCCAACACGCTGACCGCTTTGGCTTGCAGGAAGGGATTCTGATGCACGCGGGACAGGGACAACGCAATGCGCAGATCCCGCACGAAGTCCTTGACCTCACGGTTCATGGTGCAGATCTTCACGTTATGGAACGTATGGCGGTAATGGGAATCCGGCAGACCCTCCTGACGGGAGTAGGGGTGCACATCCCGCTCGTCGTGCCAAGCATAGCATTCCAGCGCCAGATGGAAGGTGGTGCCCTCCGCCGCGCCGGGGGTGAGCCGGATGTTATGCTGCAAGCCCTCGTAGTCCTTAACGATGGTGCCGTACATACCCGAGGGCTTGCCGTCGATGAACAGAAGACCTTCCCGCAGCTCACAGCCCTGCAAGACGTACAGTTCTTTATTCGCAGCCTCGGCAGGAACGGTGAAGTCCCACTTGACCCACAGGTTGCCGAACTCGCCGCCCCAGACGTAGCCGTCCTTGATGGTCTGGTACTCGGCATCCGGCTCCTGACGGTAGTGCTCCAAGGTCTCGTAGCCCTGCACCTCGGTAAAGGTCTGCACCGGCTCGAAGATATAGCGCTCATACTGCCAGATGAGGTTTTGCAGTTTCTTGATCATACGATCGTTAAAGCTCTGATAATGCATAACAGATCTGCCTCCTTGACGGAAAATATTATGGTTGCGCCGTATGGTCAGGTGACCCATCACAGCGCACACCTCTGGGGCCATTGTAGCACTTTTTTAAGGAAATAGCAAGGATTTACCATAAGTTTTATGGTATTTTTTTCACGAGAAAATGTCGATTTTACTGTCCCTTGCGTCCGCCGCCGAGCTGTGGTATACTAAGCGACGGAAAGGAGGGAGCACTCTATGACCTACGCCCGCTTTCGCATGGGTCGGTTCCGCGGGCGGCCCAATCGGTTCATCGCCATCGTGGACATCGACGGCAACGATACCGTCTGCCACGTGAAAAACACGGGACGGTGCAAGGAATTACTGGTGCCGGACTGCCCCGTCATTTTGGCGCAGTCGGACAACCCTCAACGCAAGACCGCCTACGACCTGATTGCGGTCTACAAGGGAGAGCGGCTCATCAATATGGACAGTCAGGCCCCCAACGAGGTGGC
>JAZOWI010000060.1:0-5621 GCA_045659145.1 Acutalibacteraceae bacterium
GCCCCGGCCGTCTGGAACCCACCAAGGAACTGCGAGCGGGTCAGGTTGGCTACCTTGCCGCCTCCATCAAGACGGTGGGGGATGCCCGTGTGGGCGGTACCATCACCCACGCTGCCAAACCCGCGCCCGAACCGCTCCCCGGCTATCGCAAGGTCAACCCCATGGTATTCTGCGGTGTGTTCCCTGCGGATGGTGCCCATTATCAGGATCTCCGCGAGGCGCTGGAGCGCCTTCAACTCAACGATGCCTCCCTTACTTGGGAGCCGGAGACCTCGGTGGCGCTGGGCTTCGGCTTCCGTTGCGGCTTCTTGGGTCTTCTCCATATGGAGATCATTCAGGAGCGGCTGGAACGGGAATATAACCTGGACCTGATCACCACCGCCCCCAGCGTGATCTACCGCATCACCCTGTCCGACGGCTCGGTGATCATGGTGGACAACCCCACCAATTACCCCGACCCCACCACCATCAGTATGGCGGAGGAGCCCATCGCGGAGGCGCACATTTTCGCCCCCAACGACTATGTGGGCAACATTATGGAGCTGTGTCAGGAGCGCCGCGGTGTGTTCAAGGATATGAAATATCTGGACCCCACCCGTGTGGATATTCACTATGAGTTGCCCCTCAACGAGATCGTGTACGATTTCTTTGACGCGCTGAAATCCCGCACCAAGGGCTACGCTAGTTTCGACTATGAGCTCAAAGGCTATGTTAAGAGCGATCTGGTCAAGCTGGATATTCTGCTGAACGGCGAAATGGTGGACGCTCTGTCCTTCATCCTGTTCTCGGGCAACGCCTATGCCCGTGCCCGCAAGATGTGCGAGAAGCTCAAAGACAACATTCCCCGTCAGCTCTTCGAGGTGCCGGTGCAGGCCGCCATCGGCGGCAAGGTCATCGCCCGCGAGACTGTCCGCGCCATGCGCAAGGACGTGCTGGCCAAGTGCTACGGCGGCGATATCACCCGAAAGAAGAAACTGCTGGAAAAGCAGAAAGAGGGAAAGAAGCGGATGCGCCAGTTGGGCAGCGTAGAGGTGCCCCAGGAGGCCTTTATGGCGGTGCTGAAACTGGATGATGAATAATTAGAAATTAGTAATGAGCAATGAGTAATGAAACGTCCGGGGCAACCGATGGTTGCCTCGGACGTTTTTTATAACATCTCCGCTCGTTTGAGTAAAAAATACTGCTGTATAAACTCCAACAAAAACATAGACATATCATCCTTTGACTTTTTGCCCAAAATCAGTAGAGCTCTGTATAAATAACCCTTTTCGTCCAAATGATGATTTCGTATCCACATTCCTATTGTGTAATGATATTGCCATAAGTCACTGAATTGGGTCTCGATAAACAGTTCTCGTGCCTCCTGCGTCATTTCTTTTTCCAATTGCTGCGCTATCGTAACGCATTCTTCATAAAATCGCATAGTTATCCTCCTTTTTCTTGGCTTTACATCTAGTATACTACAAAACTTTTAAATAGTACAGCCACAGGAACCATTTTCTTTCAAATTTTTCGTATACTGAAAGAAACAGACGGGTGGTGAGAATATGGAATTGAATCAGGCAATTAGCCAACGCATACAAGAGTTATTGACGGAACAAGAAATGACCTATTATCAATTGCATATTCGGAGCGGCGTACCGAAATCCACCATAAGTAACTTAGTAAATTGCGCTTACGATTCCGTAAAGCTTCGCGTTCTACACGAAGTATGTCAAGGGTTGAATGTGGATCTGGTTGAGTTCTTTCGTTCTCCGTTATTTCACGAAAGCAACCTGGAACCATAAATGGAATTGCAGAAAACTTTCAAAATGAATACAAATTGTCTAGTAAGTAAGGCCGGAGCAACCGATGGTTGCTCCGGCTTTTTTGTCGCGCGCAGGAGGAAACGGCGTTCGCCCGCGGGCGGTCACAGACCGTCCCTGCTTCGCCCATTACCAAAACAGTTGCAAATCTGTTCTTTCTATGTTATATTGACGGTAGGGCAAACCCGTAAACCGACTATAAAAGGAGGAAAAGGTATGAACATTCGGAAGACGATCGTTTGGATCTTGTGCGCGCTGCTGTTGCTGGGTCTCTCCGGCTGCGGGGCAAAAGCAGAACCGGACTTCGCCCCCGGCGATGCCATAGAGGATAACGGCTTCATTTCCAAAGAAGAGGACGCTACGGATGCGGAAAACACCTCCTCTTTGCCGGAAAACCGCAAACTCATTCAAACGGTCTATATAAGTGCGGAAACGGAAGATCTGGACACGGTTCTGGCGCAACTGGACAGCCGCATTGCAGAGCTGGGCGGCTATATTGAAAGCTCTTATGTGCGAAACGGCAGTGCTTACAGCAGCAGACGGTATCGCAGTGCCGACATCACCATCCGTATTCCCGCCAAGGATCTGAACTCCTTTATTGACAAGGTGACCGCCCTCTCCAATATTGTTTCCTCTGAGAAAACGGTGGAGGACGTGACCCTTAACTATGTGGCCACCGAGAGCCGTATAAAGGCCTTGCAGACCGAGGAGACACGCCTGCTGGAATTGTTGGCTAAGGCGGAGACTCTGGACGATCTGCTGACGGTGGAAAAACGCCTCACTGACGTGCGCACGGAGTTGGAGCAGGTCACTTCGGCCCTGCGGGTGTTTGATAATCAAGTGGATTATGCTACCATTCACCTGAATGTGTCGGAAGTAAAGGAGTTCACCCAGGTGACCGAGCCGGAAACGGTGTGGCAACGCATCGGCACGGGTTTCAAAGAGAGTCTGGAGGGCGTGGGCACCTTCCTGGAAGAAGTGTTTGTGTTCCTGGTCGTATCCATTCCTTATATGGCGCTTATCGCCATCGCGGTGGTGGCGGTAGTGCTCATTGTTCGCCGCAGCAACCACAAGAAAAGACAACGAAAAATGAAACAGGACCAAAAGGAAACCCTCTAAGTAATGGGCAATAAACAAGCCGGAGCAACCGATGGTTGCTCCGGCTTGTTTTGTTTTTATTTTCCCACGCAGAAATCAGCAAACACCTGATCCACCACCGCCTCGGTGGCCCGCTCACCGGTGAGTTCCAGTATGGCGTTCAAGGCACCGTCAATGCTGACACTGACCGCATCCAAGGTGAACCCACCCGCCAGAGCGGCGGCGGCTTCTTCCAGGCACGCAAGGGCGGTGGCGGCGCATTGCCGTTGCCGCTCGGTGGTCAGAACAGGCTGGGCGGCATCCAGCCGTCCCACCCCCGTCAGCTCGGTCACGGCGGCGGTGAGCGCCTCCACGCCTGTGTTCTCCTTAGCCGATAGGTTCACCACGTGGGAGAACCGCTCTCTGAGCCACTCCGCATCCGCCGCCTGAGGCTTGTCCGCCTTGTTCACCACCGCCACGGCGGTGCGACCCGACAGACTGTCCGCCAAGACCTTGTCCTCTTCGGACAGGGGCTGTGCACCGTCAAACACGGCGATCACCAGCGCCGCCTGCTCCATCCGCTGCCGCGCCAACTCCACACCCACAGATTCCACCGTGTCGCCGGTCTCCCGCAGGCCCGCCGTATCCGCCAGTCGCAGGGTTACCTCGCCCACGCGCACTGTCTCCTCCACCACGTCGCGGGTGGTGCCGGCAATGTCGGTGACAATGCTCCGCTGACACCCTGCCAGACAGTTCATCAGGGTGGACTTGCCCACGTTGGGACTGCCCACGATGGCGGTGTCGATGCCCTCGCGGAGCACCCGCCCCGCATCAAAGGTGGAGAGCAGCGCCGTCAGGGCGGCCACCGACTCCTCCACTGTATGGGACAAGGCGATAGGGGACAATTCGGGGATGTCCTCGTCGGGATAATCGATGTACGCACCGAACCGGGCATTGACCCGCAACAAAGCGTTCTTGATGCTCTCCAAGCGGCAGTACACGGCGCCTTCCCGCGCCGCCAGCGCGGTACCCGCCGCCAGACGGCCCTCTGCCGCGATGAGCCCCATCACGCTCTCCGCTTGGGTCAGGTCCATTTTACCATTAAGGAACGCGCGGCGGGTGAACTCCCCGGGTCCCGCAGGGACGGCGCCCTGCGCCAGGCAGGCGCGGAGCACCCGCTGTAAAAGATAACGACCCCCGTGGCAGGAAAACTCCACCACGTCCTCGCCGGTATAGCTGTGTGGGGCACGGAATACCAGCGCCACACACTCATCCACCGCACCGTCCTCGTCAAATACGTGACCGTAAGCGGCGGTGTAGCCACTCATTGTTTTCAGTTGTTTGTGGGTGTTCACCGAGCGGAACACCCCATCGGCCACCGTCAGCGCCTCGGGTCCCGACAGGCGCACCACGCCCAGACCGGCGGCGCCGGATGGGGTGGATACAGCCGCGATGGTGGTGGACATTTGCACCGCCTCCTTGTGTTCGTTCCCCACTATTTTACTAGAAGCGGCGGCATTTGTCAATCAAGCAGCGTCACCAGTGTCTGCGCCAGCAGCTGTCCCGCATACACTGCCTCCTCCACGGTGTTGCCCTCACTGCCCACCTCCACCAGCACCCATCCCGCGGACAGATGCTGATTGTACCGACTGGCCACGGTGTTAAGGGGGCGCATCAGATCGGGGGACACCCGATCCAGCGCCTGTTGCAGACGGGTGGAAAAGGCCAGATTGTCCTGCCAATGGGGGTGGGGGAGTCCCTCGGTGGACACCACCCCCGTGATGAGCATCATCTGCGCCGCCTTTTTCCCGTTTACCACGGCAGTGGGTTTCACGATGTTGGTGTCCCCCTCCATAATGGCGTCCCGATGAATGTCCAGCACCACCTGAATGGTGGGATACTGCTCCAACCACTTCTGCGCCGCCGCCGCGGAACGGGTATAGGCGCCGGAATAGACGGGGCGGTCGTGGACAGAGGTGTCGTGGATGGCGGTAATGCCGTACTGTGCCAAGGTGAGCCGAATGGCCTCGCCCACCGCGCACACGTTTTTGCTGTGATCCTCAGTGCGGTTGCGGTCCCCATTATTATAGTAGCCCGCATCGTAGGTCATATAGCCCTCGCTGCCGTGGGTGTGCAGGATCAGCACCTGCGGCGCGTCGGTAGCGGCAAAGGTCAACGACCACTCCCGCGCCAACGCGGCGGCAATATCCACCGTGGTGCCGCTGCGGTTTATGGTGGCAATACCGTTCTTGGAACGGTCGCCGATACTCATTTTCTTCTCGATCACCTTGCCGCCGTCCCCTTTTTCGGCAGGGGGCGTAATCATAGTAATGGGAGGCGCGGTCAAAGGCACCGTCGCCGTGGGAATGTCCGGCACGGTGGTATCCACGGGGGGCGTATATTCCCACGGGGGCTCCTCGGTGGACGGGTTTGTCTGCACCTGCGTTTGCTGTCCGGCAAATTGGTGCTCTGCCATTTGCACTGCCTGTATCGGTTGACGCAGTCCCACCGCCACCAGCGCCGCCCGACGGCTTACCTCACCCCAGTCGATGGGCAGTAACAAAAGAAGCGCCAGCGCCCCTGCGCCGCCGCGAAACAAGCATTTTTTCAGGATTTTCTGTCTTTTTCTCATACCATCACCCCTATACCTTATGCGGCAGGGGTTAAGAAATATACACCTATAACAAAAAAGTTAAGGAGGGGCCACCGCCGCACCCGGCCGGGTGGGTTAGGCCACCG
>JAZOWI010000061.1:0-7214 GCA_045659145.1 Acutalibacteraceae bacterium
GGTGAACGTGGAGAAGAACAAAACCTATCGTCTGAGCTACGATGTCTACTCTGTCAATGCGGCCAACTGGAGCCCGCAGTTGTTTATCAAGAGTATGAGCAACGGCGATATGGTTTCGGGCGACTACGTATATCCGCCCTCCGTGCCCGCCGGCAAGTGGACCACCTACACGGTGGAATTCAACTCCGGTGAGAACACTTACGTGACCTTCCAGTTCTGCATCGGTGTGGCCAATAACACCAAGTATCTGGACAACGTGACGATGAGGGAGGTCAAGGATCCCTCCAACGATGGTTATATCATCAACGGCGACTTTGAGACTGGTGACAAGACCGGTTGGCCCGAAAACTGGGGCGGCACCGCGGTGTACGATAAGGCTAACGCGATGGAAGGCAACTTCGGCGTGGGCGTGTCCGGCAGCGGCTGGGACAGCGTTACGTCCGGTGCCATCGCGGTGGAAGCCAACACCAATTACAGCGTGACCGGCTGGTACAAGGGCGCCGGCGTGGTGTATATCAAGAAGTCGAACAAGAAAGACAACATTGATACCGCGTGGCCCGGCAGCACCGATACTTGGAAGCAGTTTACTATTTCCTTCAACAGCGGCGACCAGACCACGATCTATATTGAGATGGGTTGCGGCGGAAATGCCGCCATCTCCTTCGATAACGTGTCTATGCGCAAGGTGAAGGATCCCTCCTTCGACGGCTACATCACTAACGGTGATTTCGAGACCGGTGACAAGATCGGTAACTGGTACGGCTCCATTGAGGTTACCGAAGAGGCGGCTAAGGACGGCGATTACGGCGTTAAGGTTACCTCCGGCAACGGCGAGTGGGATGATTATTGCGCCTTGGAGAACAAGACCATTGCCGTGACCCCCAACACCAATTACATGCTGAGCTTCGATCATATGTCCCCCACCGGTGCGCAGGGCTTCGTGGGCATTAAGGGCGTTGTGGACGGCAACGCGCAGGGTCCCGAGCTCAACAAGTGTTATCCGAAGTGTGACGCCGGTCGTTGGGTTTCCGATTCGATTGTCTTCAATTCCGGCGAAAACAGCATGATTTACATTCAGCTGAGCGTATTTGAGAAGAACAGTTATCGCTATTATGACAACGTGAAACTGGTCTCCTATTCCGACAACTATGTCACCGGCGGTCAGGGCAGTGTCACCGAGTCCGGTGATAAGGTTGGCGTGGCCTTCAAGTTCGATCTGGATGCCTCCGTCACCTTTACTGCTCCCTACACCTTCACCGGCGGCACGGTGGTTCCCGGCGCCGGCAAGGGCAGCTACACCTTGGTGAAGATGGGCGCCGTGCTCACTAACAAGGCGGTCAATGCCGACAAGCTGACGTTGGAGAACGTGGACGGCAAGGCCATCATCGACATCGTGGCCGAGAAGGTCATTGACGTGACTGCTGATTCCGTTTCCTACGCGGTGCGCGTCATCAATATTCCTTCCTCTGCCAAGGGTACCCTCATCTATGCCGTTCCTTACTACATCTACAACGACGGCGCCAAGGATGTGACGGTGTACGCCACCACTGTGTACAGTGAGAGCTTTAATTCCATCGAGAGTCGCACCAGTTACACCAACTCCACCAAGTGGGAGCTGTACTGGAACGACGAGTTCGGCGGCACCGAGCTGGATCAGACCAAGTGGAACGTGGCTGCGGGCGACAACGGTATCTCCTACAAGACCAACCGCACCGAGAACGTAAAGGTGGAGAACGGCGATCTGGTGCTCACCGTGCGGCGTGAGGACTATAAAGATAAGGACTATACCGTTGGTTACGTAGGCACCGAGAATAAGTTCAGCTTCCTCTACGGCCGTATGGAGATTCGTGCCAAGATGCCTACCGGCCACGGCGTGTGGCCCGCTCTGTGGACCATGGGTGACCTGTATACGCAGCTGGGCGACGAGGCCGGCTGGCCCTATGCCGGTGAGATCGACATTCTGGAGATTGTGGGCGAGGGTGAGAAGAACTCTGAGGCGTGCCGCACCTATTCCCACAACCTGCACTGGGGTCTCGACCGTAACGAGCACTGTGAGGTGGGCAGCTACACGCTGAGCGGCTACGATAACCACTACACCTTCGGTACCGACGAGCATCCCGCCGATATGTATCACGTGTACGCCATCGAGTGGGGCCATCGGGACATTAGGTTCTTCGTGGACGACGTGATGGTCAGCCACGTGTGGTGGACCAACACCAAGTTCTATTGGCAGAACTACGGCGAGAGCGAGAAGAGCCTAGAGCTGATGAGTTATCCTCACAACGACGATGACGGTGGTAAGAGGACCACCGCTACGGCGCTGGATACCGCCTTCTGTAACGAAGACAACCCCCACTGGCTGATTATGAACGTGGGTCTGAACGCCGGCTGGGGCGACGGCTCCAACGCGGTCAACAGCAGCACCCCCATGCCCACCAGTATGTACGTGGACTACGTCCGTGTATACAAGGCGGCGGAGTGAGTTTTAACCCCCTAACCTAACGAAAAGCCCTGCGGCAATGCCGCAGGGCTTTTGCCTTTTCTTGCGGCGTGGAAAAATCTTGACGGGCGGTAGGGAATATGCTATTGTTTAGTAGTAATGACAATATGTTGCTATGAGGTGACGATGATGAAAAAACGAACCACGAAATGGCTCAGTTTGTTATTGACCGTAGCGCTGCTGTGCGGTGTGCTGCCTACGTCCCTTGTGTCCACGGCGGCAGGGGGCAGCCTGCTGCAAAACGGCGACTTCGAGACGGGGGATGCCGCCGGCTGGCTGGTGCCCGATTGGTGCGCCGACGGCGTGAAGGTGGGCACTGCCTATGCCAAAGAGGGCGACTACGGCGTGAGCATCACCGGTGACTGGGCCAACCTTCAACAGACCGTGGCGGTGGAGCCCGACACGGATTACGAGCTCTCCTTCTGGGTGAAGGGGTATGGGGTGGTGTATTTTAAGTCCACCGACGGCGATGAAATTGATACTGTGTGGCCCGCTGACCACGGCGACTGGACACAGGTGTCCTATACGGTGAACAGCGGCAGCAACACCGCAGTAAACATCGAGATCAACTGTGGACAAAGCACCGCTTATGTGGACGGCGTGGCATTCTCTAAGGTGGGGGAGCCCAACCCCGAGGAGAGCGGCAAGCTGCAAAACGGCGACTTCGAGACCGGCAACAAGAGCGGCTGGGGCGGCGCCTTTCAGGTGACAGGGGCGGCCCGCCACAGCGGCAGCTACGGTGCTTCGGTGAAGGGCGGCGGCTGGGATCAGATCAACCAGACCGTGGCGGTGATGAAGCACACCAGTTATCGGGTGTCCTTCTGGTACAAGGGCGAGCTGACCAACTACAATAAGTTCGACAGCGGCAGCGGCGAGGCGATCTGGGACAACAATGTGTCCGGTGACCGCCCCTATGCCGCCGACTGGACCTATTTCGAGTTTATCGTTTCCACCGGCAGCCATACGAAGATTTATCTTGAGTTTTCTGCCAATACCAAGGCATCCGGCTTCTGTCTGGACGATGTGAAAATGGCGCCGGTGGTGGATACCTACGTCACCGGCGGACTGGGCAGTGTCACCGAGAGGGACGGTATGGTGGGGGTGGCCTTCAAGTTTTCGTTGAAGGCGCAGGTCACCGCCGAGGGACACAACTTTGTCTCCGGCGCCGTGGCTCCCGTGAGTCATTTGGCCAGGTATCCCTTGGTGCGCATGGGCGCGGTGCTCACCAACAAGGCGAGCTTGGCGGACGACCTGACCTTGGACAGCGTCAACGGCAAGTCTGTCATCAACATCGTGGGCGAGAAGGTCATTGACGTGACCGCCGACTCCGTTTCCTACGCGGTGCGGGTGGTCAACATCCCCAACGCGGCTAAGAGTTTCTCGGTGTACGCCCGTCCCTATTATATTTATAAGGATGGAGATACGGAGGAAGTGGTGTATGCTCCCACGGTGTATGAGGAGAGCTATCACACCATCACCGACCGAGTGAACTACACCGATCCCTCCAAGTGGGAGCTATACTGGAACGAGGAGTTTGGCGGCAACACGCTGGACACCACCAAGTGGAACGTGGCCCACAACGCAAGCGGTATTCTGTATAACACCAACCGCCCCGAAAATGTGAAGGTGGAGGGGGGCGATCTGGTGATTACCGCCCGCAAGGAGTCGTATAACGGAAAGAATTTCACCTCCGGCAACGTCACCAGCGATTACAAATTCAGCTTTCTCTACGGGCGCGTGGAAATCCGCGCCAAGCTGGCGTGGGGCAAGGGCGTATGGCCCGCTCTGTGGACCATGGGCGACCTGTATCTGGAACGGGGCGACACGGACGGCTGGCCCTATGCGGGTGAGATCGATATTATGGAATTGGTGGGCGAGACCGACGTGACCGAGCACAAGAATTGGCCTTGGTCCACCCCCACCTACGAGCACACCTCCAACAAGTACAACGAGGCCAACCGCACCGCCACCCACAATATCCACTGGGGTCCCGATCGGGATAACCACTGTGAGGTGGGCGGCTTGGGGCAGAAAGGGTATGTGAGCAAATATCTTTTCGACGAGGACAACCATCCGGCAGACGGGTATCACATCTACGGCATCGAGTGGTCCTATCGGGACATCAAGTTCTTCATCGACGATATACAGGTGGGTCACATCTGGTGGGACGAGGAGAATATTTACAGTCAAAACGAGGGCGGTCCCGTGTACACCGTGCGCCTGAGCAGTTATCGGCAGGGTGACGGCAGCACCGGCACCACCGCCGCCGATCTGGATCGGGCGTTCAGCAACCCCGATAACCCCCACTGGCTGATCTTGGGTGTCGGACTGTGCGAGGGCTGGACCGAGAGCGGCGTCAACACCACCGACGGCACCGATATGCCTGCCAGCATGTATGTGGACTATGTGCGGGTGTATCAAAGACCGAACGATGGAAACGGATAACGGAGGCAATGGCATGATAAAAGCAGTGGTATTCGATCTGGACGATACCTTGGTGGATTCCTGGTCCCGCTTCGACGGGGGGATGCTGCCCATTTTGGAGCAGGAGGGCATCCCTTACGATCGGGAGGCGATGATCGCCAAGATGCACCCACAAGGCGTGCCGCCCACCGCCGCCCTGTTCTGTGAGATGGGGGTGCCCGGCACGGTGGAGGAGGTCACCGACCGCCTCACCGAGAGTATGCGGCAGGAGTATGCCCACCGCATCTTTCTGATGGAGGGGGTGCGCCCCTATTTGGAGCGGCTGCGGACGCAGGGGGTGCCCATGTATATCCTTACCGCCAGCCCCCATCACATCACCGACCCCTGCCTGCATAATAACGGGGTGTTCGACTGGTTTGCCGCCGTGTGGACGGTGGAGGATTACGGCCTCACCAAGGCCCGGCCGGAGCTGTTCTGTCGGGTGGTGGAGGCGGTTGGGGTCGCTCCCGAGGAGATCCTCTATATCGACGACAGCCCCACCGCCATCAAGAATGCCGCCGCCGCGGGGATGCAGGTGTGCGGGGTGCTGTGCCCCCATACCCCCGCCAACGCCGCCCGCATCCCTGCTCTTACGGATCGGTATATTACTTCCTTTACGGAATTGAAAAAGGAATAATTATAAAAAGAGTTGCATTTTTGGAGATTGATGGTACAATTATCTCTTGATACGCTATTAGATGAAACGGAGTGAATACAATGGGCGTTTTGTTAGAAAACTTTGCCGATTTGCATTGGCAGCAGGTGATTATGTGGATCATTGGTGCTGTCTTGATTTATCTGGCGATTAAAAAAGAAATGGAGCCCAGTTTGCTGCTGCCTATGGGCTTTGGTGCCATTCTGGTTAACCTGCCCAATTCCGGTGCTAACCATGTCATTGACGTGCTGTTCCGGGTGGGTATTGACAATGAATTCGGTGAGTTGATGCCTCTGCTTTTGTTCATCGGTATTGGTGCGATGATCGATTTTACCCCTCTGCTGACCAACCCGAAATTGATGCTGTTTGGCGCAGCCGCTCAGTTTGGTATTTTCTTTACTCTGTGCTTGGCTTCCTTCCTAGGTTTTGATCTGAAGGACGCCGCTTCGGTGGGTATCATCGGTGCAGCCGATGGCCCCACGGCCATCGCTGTTTCGGTTGCACTGGACTCTAAGTATATGGGTGCCATTATGGTGGCTGCCTATTCCTATATGGCGCTGGTGCCGCTGGTGCAGCCGCCCATTATCAAGCTGTGCACCACCCGTAAGGAACGCCTTATCCGTATGGACAACTCCGGTGGTAAGCCGGTATCCAGAACCACCAAGATCCTGTTCCCCGTTGTGGTGACGGTAATCGTTGGCTTGGTGGCTCCCGATGCAGTGGCGCTCATTGGTTTCCTGATGTTCGGTAACCTGATCCGTGAATGCGGTGTGCTGAACTCCCTGTCCGAGACGGCACAGAAGGTGCTGGCTAACCTGATCACCCTGTTCCTGGGTATCACCATTGCCGCCCGGATGCGGGCTGAGGATTTCCTGACCGGCGAGACGCTGCTCATCATCGGCCTGGGCTTATTTGCTTTTATCTTTGATACCTTTGCCGGTGTGATGCTGGCTAAGTTTATGAATCTTTTCTCCAAGAAGAAGATCAACCCCATGATCGGTGCCGCCGGTATCTCCGCATTCCCCATGTCCGCTCGTGTGGTGCACAAGATGGGCCTGGAGGAGGACAACCAGAATTTCCTGCTGATGCATTCCGTGGGTGTCAACGTGTCCGGACAGATTGCTTCGGTTATTGCCGGTGGTCTGATTCTGGCGCTGGTGAAATAAGGGAGGTAACAGTATGCAGATTAGTGTGGAAAACTTATTGCAGGCGTTGCCCATTATGGGCTATGGTATGCTCAGCATCTTTATTGTCACCGCTGTGATTGTGGCAGTGGTGTATCTGCTGAATAAGATCCCTAACAAGCCGAACAATAAATAAGTATCACTATATATAAAGAAACCGTCGGAGCTATACACTTCGGCGGTTTTTTGACTAAAAAAGAGCCGCAAACCTGAATGTTTCCGTGCAAAATGTCGAATAATGAAAATGTGGCCTATTTTCTTAAAAAAGTTGAAAAAAGGTGTTGACAAACGGGGGGTTAGGTGGTATGATAGCAAGGCTGTCACGGAAAACAGCGTCTGCTGGTTCCAAAACAGTGATACGCAAATACGAGTGGCTTGCCGATAGGCAAGGGGAGGTCGTTGAGACCGACCA
>JAZOWI010000062.1:0-17226 GCA_045659145.1 Acutalibacteraceae bacterium
CATCTTGTAGCCCTTCAACACATAGGAGGGGTTGTGGCAAGCCACGAAGTCGGCCTTATTGATATAGTAGGGACTCTTGATGGGCTGATCGCCAAAGCGCAGGTGACTGATGGTGATACCGCCGGTCTTCTTAGAGTCGTACTGGAAGTAGGCCTGTACATATTTATCGGTGTGGTCACCGATGATCTTGATGGAGTTCTTGTTGGCGCCAACGGTACCGTCGCCGCCCAGACCCCAGAACTTGCACTCGATGGTGCCCTCGGCCGCGGTGTTGGGAGCGGGCTTCTCTTCCAGAGACAGACCGGTCACATCGTCCACGATACCGATGGTGAACTGAGCCTTGGGAGCATCCTTAGCCAGCTCGTCGTAAACAGCGAACACGCTGCTGGGAGGCGTATCCTTGGAACCCAGACCGTAACGACCGCCGATGATGCGGATGTCGCCGCGACCCTGAGTAGCCAGAGCAGTAACAACGTCCAGATACATGGGCTCGCCCAGAGCGCCGGGCTCCTTGGTACGATCCAGCACCGCGATCTTCTTAACGGTGGCGGGGATAGCAGCAGACAGCTTATCCGCACAGAAGGGACGATACAGACGGCACTTGACCAGACCGACCTTCTCACCCTTGGCGATCATATAATCGATGACCTCTTCGATCACGTCGCAGATGGAGCCCATCGCCACGATGACACGCTCGGCATCGGGAGCGCCGTAGTAGTTGAACAGCTGATAGTTGGTGCCCAGCTTCTCGTTGACCTTGCCCATATACTCCTCAACAATACCGGGGATCGCCTCGTAGTACTGGTTGCAGGCCTCACGATGCTGGAAGAAGATGTCACCATTCTCGTGAGAACCGCGCATCACGGGACGCTCGGGGTTCAGGGCGCGCTTACGAAAAGCGGCCACGGCGTCCATATCGCACATCTCCTTCAAATCCTCGTAATCCCAAACCTGGATCTTCTGGATCTCGTGAGAGGTACGGAAACCATCAAAGAAGTTGATGAAGGGAACGCGGCCCTTGATGGTAGCCAAGTGAGCCACGGCACCCAGATCCATAACCTCCTGGGTGTTGGTCTCAGCCAGCATGGCAAAACCGGTCTGGCGGCAAGCCAGAACGTCGGAATGGTCACCGAAGATGTTCAGCGCGTGAGAAGCCACGGTACGGGCAGACACGTGGAACACGCAGGGCAGCAACTCACCGGCGATCTTGTACATGTTGGGGATCATCAGCAGCAGACCCTGAGAAGCGGTGTAGGTGGTGGTCAGCGCACCGGCATTCAGAGAGCCGTGCACGGTACCGGCGGCACCCGCCTCGGATTCCATCTCGGACACCTTAACGGTGGTACCGAAGATGTTTTTCAGACCGGCGGCAGCCCACTGGTCCACGTAGTCCGCCATGGGGCTGGAAGGGGTAATGGGATAAATACCCGCCACCTCGGTAAACGCATAGGATACATGAGCCGCAGCGTTGTTACCGTCCATGGTCTTAAACTTTCTTGCCATAGATATGTCCTCCTTTATTGGGTTAAAATAATAATAGACTAAGTCAGAGGGAAACAAGTTCCCCGAAACTTACCACCTTAGATAATACCATAGACAGAAGCAATTGTAAAGGGAAAAACGACAAAATGTGAAAAAATAATCAATCAACTTTTTTCCATTACCCATTGGCACAGCAACCGTCTGAGATCCGCTACATCCTCAGCGATCCAATCGGCACCCGCCGCTTCCATTTCCGTCCTGTCACCATAGCCGTACAGCACGCCGATGGCGGGCAGACCGAAGGCGTGTGCTCCCTCCACGTCAAACCGCCGATCCCCGATCATACAGGTGTTCTGCGGTGTTATGTCGGGGTAATGGTTGCGGACGTGCTCAATGACGGTGCTCTTGGTGGGGCGTTTTTCATCCAAGGTATTTCCACCCACAAAAGCAAAATAGTCCGCCAAAGAAAAATGAGCCAATATCCGATGGGTAAACTCCTCCGGTTTAGAAGTGGCAACAATAAGAGTGACCCCTCTCCCCTTTAACTCTGCCAGTAATTCCGGGATTCCGTCATACACTTCATTTTCGAACAAGCCCTTGACCGAAAAACGCTCCCGATAATAAAGAAGCGCCTGTTCCGCCTGTTCGGCAGTGAGGTGATGATATTCCTGAAAGGACCAGGTGAGCGGCGGGCCGATATAGGGATACAGTTCCTCCCGCGATGCAGGGTGAATACCGAACTTGTCCAGAGCATATGCCACACAATTGGTAATACCGGGACCCGGGTCGGTCAGCGTACCGTCCAGGTCAAACAGCAGATATTTCAGTTCCATCACACATCCCTCCTTCACGCATTTTAGCAGATGCGGGCGTTTTTTTCAATTGTTCTTATGTATTTTCTTGCTATTTACCACAATTTGTGTTACAATTATGTATAACTAAATAAAAGGAGTGTGTTTCTATGCCGTATTTATGGATTCCGTTGTTTATTCTTCTTGTCGTGATCCTGTTCAGTTGCTTGCGCATCGTTCCTCAGGCGCACGAATATGTCATTGAGTTCTTGGGGAAATACCGCACCACCTGGTCGGCCGGTCTGCATTTCAAGATCCCCTTCTTAGAGCGCATCGCCAAAAAGATCACGCTCAAAGAGCAGGTGCTGGATTCTCCTCCGCAACCTGTAATTACTAAGGATAATGTCACGATGCAAATTGACACGGTGGTCTTCTACCGCATTTTTGATGCTAAAATGTATTCCTATGGTGTGGTCAACCCCATTCTGGCATTGAACAACCTGACTGCCACCACGTTGCGTAATATCATCGGTGAGTTGGATCTGGACGGCACCCTGACCTCCCGCGACACCATTAACGGTAAAATGACCGCTATTCTGGACGAAGCTACCGATCAGTGGGGCATCAAGGTAGGGCGCGTGGAACTGAAAAACATCATCCCGCCCCGTGAGATCCAAGAAGCCATGGAAAAGCAGATGAAGGCCGAGCGCGATCGCCGCGAGACCTTATTGCAGGCAGAAGGACACAAGGCGGCGGTTATCACCCGCGCCGAAGGTGAAAAACAGGCTGCCATACTTGCTGCCGAAGGCGAGCGTGATGCCGCCATCGCCCGCGCTGAAGGTGAAGCAAAAGCGGTACTTTTGGCTCGCGAAGCCGAAGCAGAGGGCATTCGCCGTCTGCGGGAAGCCGGTGCCGATGCCGCCGTGCTGGAACTGAAAAAGTACGATGCACTGGTGCAGATGGGTAACGGTCGCGCCTCCAAGATCATCGTTCCCACCGACGCGGTAGCCGCCGTCACCCGTGACGTGCTGTTCAGTGAGGCCTCCGGTCTGGGCGACACCACGCCCCCCGACACCACCCCCGATTCCAAGAGCATCCGTCAGGATCCCTGTTGCGACTGATGGGAAAATAACAGATAAAGGATGTTAGTATGAAGCTCAATTATCGCCGCACTTTTTTGGTGGGTTTGGCTTTCTTTTCCATTTCTGCTTTTTGGCAGATGTACGATGGCATCACACCCAAGATTCTGACCGAGACCTTTGCTATGAGCGAGACCATTTCCGGCGGCATTATGGCAATGGACAATGTGTTGGCTCTGTTCCTTCTTCCCTTGTTCGGTTCTCTTTCTGATAAAGTGAGCACCCGCATCGGCCGCCGTATGCCCTTTATTCTGGGCGGTACTATGGTGGCGGTGTTGCTGATGCTGGGCCTGCCCCTCATCGACAACAGCTATGCGGTCTCTCCCGCTCCGTGGAAACTGATCGCCTTTATTGTCCTTCTGGGTCTGTTGCTCATTGCGATGGGCACCTACCGCTCTCCCGCGGTAGCACTGATGCCCGACGTCACCCCCAAGCCCCTGCGCAGTAAGGGAAATGCCGTCATCAACCTGATGGGTGCCGCCGGTGGTATCCTCTACCTGCTCATCTCCGGTGTACTCTATTCCAAGGATCGTATCGGTGACGCTCAGCACGTAGACTATTTTCTGCTGTACGCGGTGGTTGCCGGTATTATGGTAGTGGCGGTTGCCATCCTGTTCTTCACGGTCAAAGAGAACAAGCTGGTGGCCGAAGCATCCCAGTATGACACACCGGAACAAGAGACGCCGCAAGAGACGGGCGAGAAGAAAAAACTTCCCCGCCCTGTGCGCGCCAGTCTGATTTTTCTGCTCTGTTCTGTCGCCCTTTGGTATGTGGGATACAACGGCATCACCACCTGGTTTACGGTCTTTGCCGGCAAGCAGTGGGGTATGGTGCTGGGCGATGCCAACATGTGCTTGACCATTGCCATGGCCGGCGCTATCGTCTCGTATCTTCCCATCGGCATCATTTCCTCCAAGATCGGTCGTAAGAAGACCATCCTCATCGGATGCGCCGTTTTGGCGTCCTGCTTCTGCGCCGCCTTTGTGTACACCTTATTCGCCGACAGCTTCTCCCCCATTCTGTATGCGGTGTTTGTGCTCATCGGCTTCGCTTGGGCCGCCATTAACGTCAACTCCCTGCCGATGGTGGTGGAGATGTGTCATCTGTCGGACGTGGGTAAGTTCACCGGCTACTACTACACCTTCTCTATGGCCGCCCAAATCATTACCCCCATCGTGGCCGGTGCTCTCATTGAGAATATCAGTTACAACATCCTGTTCCTCTATTCCACCGTGTTTGTGGCTGCTTCCTTTGTGACGATGCTGTTTGTCAAGCACGGCGACACACTTACTGCCAAAAAAGGATCGTTATTAGAAAACTTTGACGTGGAAGATTAAGGAAAACGCATTATGTGGTTCGTATATCTATTGATTGCGATATTGGGAATCGCCCTTTTGCTCCTGTCCGCCATCCTCCCCGGACGGCGGCGGGACAATACCCCCTTCTGTCACACGCGATTTGCCCACCGCGGTTTGCACACCGACGATAGCGCCGTACCCGAGAACTCTCTGGCCGCTTTTCAGCGGGCGAAAGAGCACGGGTACGGTGTAGAACTGGATGTGCAATTCACCGCTGACCGTCAGATCGTGGTCTTCCACGATAACACGTTGACCCGTATGTGCGGTGTAGACCGTCGGGTGGATGAAATGACCTACGAAGAGTTGCGCTCACTGCGCTTGTTGGACAGCGACCAATACATACCGCTGTTGGACGAGGTGTTGGAGGTCTTAGGCGACGTGCCTCTGCTATGCGAGTTTAAGCCCATGCGCTCCTACACCGATACCGCCTTGTGTGCCGCCGCCCTTCCCCATTTACAGCAATACAAAGGGCCGTGGTGTGTAGAGTCCTTCAATCCCTTTATGATGCGCTGGTTCCGCAAGCACGCGCCGCAGGTACGCCGCGGCATTCTTTCCAAGTGCTTTGTAGAGGGTGAGGTGGAACCTGCCTTACGCGGTCCCCTGTCTGCGCTGATGGCCAACTTTCTGTGCCGTCCGGATTTCATCGCCTACCAGCATACGGATCACAGCCAGCCCTTCTTCCGTTTTTGCTGTTGGTTCCGCCCCACAACCATGGCGTGGACCGTCCGCTCGCAAGAGGAAGAAATTACTTCCAAGGCATGGTTTGATACCGTCATTTTTGAGGGGTATCTTCCATCGGATAAGTAACCGCAAAGTTTTTGAAAAAAGTTTCAAAAACCCCTTGACAAACCGTCTGCCCTGCTGTATAATGCAATTCGTCCCGAGGGGACGACAGTTAAATATGCGGGTATGGCGGAACTGGCAGACGCGTATGATTCAGGTTCATATCGGAGCAATTCGGTGGAGGTTCAAGTCCTCTTACCCGCACCAAAAATCGACAGGTTTCGGCCTGTCGATTTTTATTTTTTCAATTTATGTAAACATCACACAGAGTATAAGGGGTTGCTCCGTTTTTTCATCAAATATAGATTTTTTCTTTGACTTTTGACGACAAAATTGGTATAATAAATTGATTAATTTAATTTATTCACCTTGCCCGCGGGCAGTCAGGAGTCACCTATGAGCAAAAAGACCAAGAAGAAACCGTGGATCCGCTACCGCCATCGTGTGGTGCGCAATATAGCCTATGCCATCCTGCGCCCCTATTCCCGTTGGAAATACGGCATCTCCCCCACTCGGTTTGCCGAGCAGGAGAAGCGCCCCTATCTGGTGCTGCTGAATCACCAGACCCCCTTTGACCAGTTTTTTGTGGGGATGTCCATCCGAGGACCGATCTATTATATGGCCAGCGAGGATCTCTTCTCCAATGGATGGGTCAGCTCTCTGATCCGCTGGCTGATCGCTCCCATTCCTATCAAGAAACAGACCACCGACGTGGCCGCGGTGATGCACTGCATCCGCATTGCCCGCGAGGGCGGCACCATTGCTATCGCGCCGGAAGGCAACCGTACATACAGCGGCAAGACCGAGTATATGAGCGCCGCCATCGTACCCTTGGCCCGAAAACTGGGGATGCCCATTGCCCTGTACCGCATCGAGGGCGGCTACGGCGCCCAGCCCCGTTGGAGCGACGGCATACGCAAAGGGCGGATGCGATCTTACGTCTCCCGCGTAGTGATGCCGGAGGAATACGCCGCCATGACCGATGAGGAACTGTTCGCCGTCATCGAAAAGGAACTGTATGTGGACGAAGGCGTGGCAGATACCACCTTCCGTTCCAACAAGCGAGCGGAATATCTGGAACGCGCCATGTACGTATGTCCCTTCTGCGGACTGAGTCGTTTTGAGAGCCACGGCAACGAGGCGGAATGTCTCACCTGCCACCGCAAAGTGCTGTATGGTGAGGATAAGCGGTTGGAGGGTGTGGGATACGAGTTTCCCTTTACCTACACCACCGCATGGTATGACTACCAAAAGGACTTCATCAATCAAACCGATGTGACCGCCTTCACCGAAGCGCCCGTCTATGAGGACCGCGCCGCCTTCTCAGAAGTGATCCTTAATAAGCGCAAGGTTCTACTGAGAGAAAATGCCACCCTACGGCTGTACGGAGACTGCGTGACGGTGGACGAAGGAACAGACAACGTGCTTGTCCTTCCCTTCTCCGAGGCCACTGCCGTGACCGTGTTGGGGCGCAACAAACTCAATATCTACCACGGCGGCAAGGTGTATCAATGCAAGGGCGACAAACGATTCAACGCCCTCAAATACGTCCATTTCTACTATCGTCACAAAAACATCCGAAAGGGGGATCCCAATGCTCAATTTTTGGGACTTTAATGCATGGAGCGGTTTGAACGTGTTCGCTGTTTTGTTGGTCAGCCTGTTGGTAGCCAATATCATTAAAAAGGCGATTCCGTTCCTGCAAGCTTCCCTCATCCCCACCTCTGTACTGGCGGGCGGTATTCTCATTGCGATAGCAGGCATTTACAAACTGATCACCGATGACGTGATGTTTGACACCGCCTTCTTTGGCGGTCATGGCACCGCCACGCTGGAGCTGATTACCTATCACACCTTGGCGCTCGGCTTTATTGCCACCACCTTTAAGTCCGGCAAGGGTAAAATGAGCAAAAAACGTACCGAAGAGATCTTCAATACCGGTGTGACCACCGTATCCACCTATTTGCTGCAAGCGGTGCTGGGTCTGGTGATCTCTATGGTAGCGGCTGTGGTTATAAAGGGCTTCTTTGAGGCGGCGGGCATTCTGTTGCCTTTCGGCTACGGACAGGGCACCGGACAAGCGCTTAACTACGGCGGTATTTACGAGAATGATTTCGGCTTTGAGGGTGGTAAGAGCTTTGGCCTCACCATTGCCGCGCTGGGCTTCCTCAGCGCCAGTATCGGCGGTGTCATCCATCTAAACTATCTGCGCAAAAAGGGTCTCGTTAACAAACAGCGCACGGAAGAGGGCGCTATCCACGCTGAACAGATCCAGAATGAAAACGAGATTCCCATGCAGGAGAGCGTAGACAAGATGACCATCCAGATCGCACTCATCGGTTTGGCCTATTTGCTGACCTATCTGCTGATGATGCTGCTGGGCAACCTGCTCCCGGGTATGAAATCGGTCATTTATGGTTTTAACTTCTTACTGGGCGTTCTGTCCGCCACCGTGATTAAGTTTGTGCTCAACCTGATGAAAAAGACGGGTATCGTCAAGAAGGAATACACCAACGACTTCCTGATGACCCGCGCCGGCAACCTCTTCTACGACATTATGGTAGTGGCCGGCATCGCTGCCATCCGTTTGGGAGTGCTCGAACAGTATTGGGGTATCATCCTCATTATGGGTGTGGTGGGTCTGGTATCCACTTATGCTTATAATCGCTTGGTAGCGAAGGCATTGTTTAAAGAATATCAGGAGGAACAGTTCCTCACCATGTACGGTATGCTCACCGGCACCGCCAGCACGGGTATCATTCTGCTGCGCGAGATCGACGGCGATTTCAAGACCCCCGCTGCCGACAATATGGTGTATCAGAATTTCCCCGCCATCGTCTTTGGTTTCCCGCTGATGCTGTTGGCCACCTTGGCGCCGGTCAAGCCTTGGCTGACTTTGGGCATCCTTGTAGCCTTCTTCGCGGTCATGAACCTGATCTTGTTCCGTAGTTTCATCTTTAAGAGAAAGAAGAAAAACAAATAAGTCAAAGAGCCTTCTCTGTGAAAGAGGAGGCTCTTTTTTCTCTAAAAGCGGTTGATTCTGTTGGAAAAAGATGGTACAATATAAGCAGATTTTTACTGATTCGGGAGGCGTTTCTATGAAGATTCTGCAAAAAGCAAAAGACAAGGATTTTATCATCCTTAATCTTTCCGATCCTCAGATGTGCGACTTCGAATGGGAAGAAGGTCACCCCTACCGCCCTATTTTGGAATACACCATCGACCAACTCATCAAGCAGTATTCCCCTGACCTTATTACCGTCACCGGTGATATGGCCTACTCCGGTCACTTCTCTTCTTATGAAGCCTTCGCCAATCTTCTGGATGGCTACGAGATTCCGTGGACTATTGTATGGGGCAACCACGACCATCAGGACGGGTTAGAGCTGACCCTGCAAGCCGCTGAATTGTTCAAAAAGCATCCCCTCTGCTTATTTGAAGACGGCGACCCCACCTTCGGCAACGGCAACTACATTCTGTGCATTAACGAGGGTGACAAGCCTGTCACTGCGCTGTTTATGATCGACTCCCACAATTCCACCGAGATCACACTGGACAATGGGGAAAAGAAATGGGCGTATGATAAGCTGTGGCCCGATCAGCTGGCTTGGATCGGTCAGCAGGCCGCCGTGCTGAAAGAAGATGGTTATAAAGATGGTCTGATGATGCTCCACACCCCTCCCTACTGCTATCGCGGTGCGGCGGAAATGGCGTTCCCCGGCGGGCGCGGCGGAGATTCCGACATCTACGGTCAACAGCACGAGCTCATCGCCAGCCACCCCCGCGAGGACAATGTGTTGGCCACCCTCAAAGAGGGCGGTCTTATCTCCCACGTGTTGGCAGGTCACGATCACTGCAACAACTTTATCGTGGATTACGAAGGAGTCAAGTTGATGTTTGCCTGCAAGACCGGCCCCGGTTGCTACTGGCAGTCGGCGATGAACGGCGGCACCATCATCACCGTCGGTGAAAACGGCATCAAGGATGTCCATCAGCAATTAGTGGATGTGACCCACTTAGTGGAGGGAAAGAACATCCACGAGTTTGTGTACAGTTGGGATTGACAAAGATTTAGGAGGCATGGCTATGAAGATCTTACAGAAAGTTTGTGACAAAGACTTTGTGATCCTCAATCTGTCCGATCCCCAAATGAATGATTTCGAATGGGAGGACGGGCACCCCTACCGCCCCATTCTGGAATACACCATCAAGGAGTTGGTGGCGCGGCACAGCCCCGATCTGATCACCGTGACCGGTGATATGGCCTATCCCGGGCATTTCCACTCCTATGAGATGTTGGCGCAACTGCTGGACAGTTTCAATATCCCGTGGACCATCGTCTGGGGCAACCACGATCATCAGGAGGGAATAGAGCCCGTTTTAGAAGCGGCAAAACTGTTCAAGAAGCATCCTCTCTGCCAGTTTGAAGACGGTGACCCCGCCTTCGGCAACGGCAACTATATCCTCGGCATTAACGAAGGGGAAAAGCCTGTTACCGCACTGTTTATGATCGACTCTCACAATTCCACCGATTATACCAAGGAAAACGGAGAAAAAAGTTGGGCTTACGATAAACTGTGGCCCGATCAATTGGCCTGGATCGGCGAACAAGCCGTCGCACTAAAAGAAATCGGCTATAAAGACGGACTGATGATGTTGCACATTCCTTTAAACAGCTACCGAGCGGCGGCAAAAACCGTGTTCACCAACGGCCGTTGCGGTCACGTAGACGGATATGGAGATCTGAATGAGCCGATTTGCAGTTATCCTGCGGAAGACGGTGCACTCACTATGCTCAAAGAAAGTGGGCTGATTACCCACGTGCTGGCGGGTCACGATCATTGCAACACCTTTATGATCCCTTACGAGGGGATTCAAATGATGTTCGCCTGTAAGACCGGCCCCGGCTGCTACTGGAAATCCTCCATCAACGGCGGCACCATCATCACCATTGACGAGAATGGCATTAAGGACGCCTGTCACTCCTTTGCAGATGTAACCCATTTGGTGAAAGGCAAAGGAATCCACGAGCATCAGACTGACTATGAAACACAAATACTGTAAGGCATAAAAAACACCCTGCATCGTAAAGAGGCAGGGTGTTTTTATTAATGAGATCAGTACATACCATCCATACCGGCACCAGCAGCAGGTGCAGGCGGGGGAGGCTCCTTCTTATCCGCCACCAAGCTCTCGGTGGTCAGCACCATAGCTGCCACAGAGGCCGCATTTTGCAGAGCGGAACGGGTCACCTTGGTGGGGTCCACGATACCCGCGGCGAACATATCCACGTACTCCTCCTTGGCAAAATCGAAGCCATAGTTGAGCTTGTCGGCAGTGCGGATCTTGTCGATGATGACGCTGCCTTCCAGACCGGAGTTGAGCGCGATCTGACGAACCGGCTCCTCCAACGCTTTGAGTACGATCTGAATACCGGTCTTCTCGTCACCCTCGGCGGTCTCCAGCATAGGCACCAGCACGGAAACTGCGTTGATCAGCGCCACGCCGCCACCGGCCACCAGACCCTCTTCTACCGCTGCCTTAGTGGCAGACAGAGCGTCCTCGATGCGGAGTTTCTTCTCTTTCATCTCCACCTCAGTGGCGGCACCGGCCTTAATGACCGCCACGCCGCCGGCCAACTTGGCCAGGCGCTCCTGCAACTTCTCACGGTCAAAATCGGAAGTGGTGGTCTCGATCTGCGCGCGAATCTGACCCACGCGGGAACGGATCGCATCCGCATCACCCATACCGTCCACAATGACGGTGGTCTCCTTGGTCACCTTGACCTGACGGGCGCGACCCAGCATGGGGATAGACGCCTCTTTCAGGTCATAGCCCAGTTCATCGGAGATCACCTGACCGCCGGTGAGGATGGCGATATCCTGCAACATCTCCTTGCGGCGGTCGCCGAAACCGGGAGCCTTCACCGCTACGCAGGTAAAGGTGCCGCGCAGACGGTTAACGATGAGGGTGGACAGCGCCTCGCCCTCCACATCCTCCGCCACGATCACCAATTTGCGACCGGATTGCAGGATCTGCTCCAACAGGGGCAGAATATCTTGAATGTTGGAAATCTTCTTGTCAGTAATGAGCAGGTAGGCGTCGTCAATGACCGCCTCCATCTTATCGGTATCGGTCACCATATAGGGAGTGATATAGCCCCGGTCAAACTGCATACCCTCCACCACCTCGGTGTAGGTCTCGGCAGTCTTGGACACCTCCACGGTGATGACACCGCCGGCAGACACCTTCCCCATCGCCTCAGCAATCAAGCGACCGATGGTAGCATCGCCGGCGGAAATGGTGGCGGTGCTGGCAATATCCTCCGTGCCGGACACCTTCTTGGAGTTGGCCTTGACCTGCTCCACCACCGCGTCCACCGCAGTCTGGATACCCTTCTTGACGCCCATGGGGTTGGCACCGGCCGCTACGTTCTTCATACCTTCACGGATCAGCGCCTGCGCCAGCAGGGTGGCGGTGGTAGTACCGTCACCGGCTACATCGTTGGTCTTGATAGAGACCTCTTTAACCAATTGGGCGCCCATATTCTCAAAAGCATCGTCCAACTCGATCTCCTTGGCGATGGTGACGCCATCGTTGGTGATCAGCGGAGCGCCGAACTTCTTATCCAGCACCACGTTACGACCGCGGGGACCCATAGTGATCTTGACCGTGTTCGCCAACTGATCCACACCGGACTGCAACGCCTTGCGTGCGTCCTCACCGTACAAAATAATCTTAGCCATAATCTCTAACCTCCTAAATTACTCTTCGACAACGGCCAAAATGTCGTTTTGACGGACAATGGTAAACTCCTCGCCGTCCAGCTTGATCTCCGTGCCGCCGTAACGGGAGATGAGCACCTTGTCGCCCACCTTCACATACATCGTAATATCCTTACCGTCCACGTTACCACCGGGACCAACGGCCACCACTTCGGCAACCTGCGGCTTCTCCTTTGCGGCAGCAGCCAGAATGATACCGCTCTTGGTGGTCTCCTCTGCCTCGGCGAAACGAATGACAACGCGATCGGCTAATGGTTTAATAGACATATTAAGTACCTCCCAAATTGTGAACCTTACATGGTTAGCACTCATCTATTCGGAGTGCTAATTCTATTTTACCCCATTTTTAGAAAAAATCAAGGGGAATTAAGCAGTTTTCTTGCAATTTTACATTTTATTTACAATCAGACAGTAGCGGCTTCCTTCTTCGACAGTTTGCGACGAGCTGCCACCGAGGCGGGCAATACAAACCGATATGCCGCGGGAATGATGGTAAAGTTCATCTCCGACGCATCAAAGCACTCGCCATCCACATTACACACCATAGATTTTGCCGCCTTGACCCGCATAGACGTGCCGCGGATCCATTCAAGACACTCTATCCCATCGTGCTCTCCCGCTTTGTATTTTCCCAAAAACAGAGGAATCTGCAAACGGGGGATCTTCTTAACCAGCACAAAATCCAGCACGCCGTCGTCCTCCACGGCACGGGGGGCACCACGATAGCCGCCGCCGTAATACTGTCCGTTGGCCGCCAACGTCATCAAGTAACGACCACTACGGGTAACAGGACCATCTTCGGTGTCGATCTCGATCTCCATCTCTACGCCGATGGGATGGCAGAATACATCCACAATTGCCAGATTATAGGCCATAGAGCCGCTCACACCGGGCAAGTGCTTGTAGCGCTGCATCTTCTGTCCTACCGAGGCATCCATACCGATGGAAGCAATATTGAGGGACAACCGATCGCCGCAGTCCACCGCATCCACCGGAAAAGCGAATCCTTCGATCAAATCTTCAATATCCATAAACTTATCCCGACCGCCGAAAATGCGCACATAGTCATTGCCGGAACCACAAGGGATCACGGTTAATTCCACGTCTTCGCGCCCTACGGGGATGCCGTTGGCGGTCTCTTGCAGAGTGCCGTCGCCGCCGCAGGCATACAGGCGCACAGGACCGCCTTTTTCACACTCTTCCTGCGCGATACGGGTAGCCGCTCCCACACCGTCGGTCAGCCGAATCTGATACTCCATCTCAGGATGACGGGAGAAATAGGCATCGATCTTACCTCGCAGCATCAATGCCAACCGATTCTTACCTGCAACAGGATTCAAAATGAATACATGACGCATGGTTTCACCTCCAAAAGGATTTGCACATCCGTAAAGTTATATTCCTTTACATCATTTATAGTACATATATAACTGACATTTCAGCATTCCGTTGTACAATTTGCGCCGTTTATCTGCCGGACGGCCAAACAAGGTCTCGAATTGCTCGTGCGGACTGATAATGGCATAGCTCCAGCCCGCCTTGGGAACAAATACTTTTCCCATGGTCTTATACAGTTCTTCCGCCGCCTTCACATCCAGCAGACGCTCGCCGTAGGGTGGATTGCACAGCACCGTGCCACTGTCGCCGTCAGGAACAAAATCCTTAATGTCTTTGTGCACCGTGGTAATGCAGTCACCGACACCGGCCTTGGTGGCATTTTCCCCCACCAAAGACAGCACCGTTTCGTCAATATCACCGCCCACCGCCGCAAACTCCACCTCGCGTTGCCGCTCTCTGGCCAGTTGACGCTCTTCTTTCCATATCTCAGAGGGAATACTGTCCCAATACATAGCTGAGAAGGTGCGACGTACACCGGGCGCGATACCCCGCGCCGCCAAGGCCGCCTCAATCAGCAAGGTGCCGGAGCCGCAGCAAGGATCGCACACTAAACGGGCGCGGCGGGCGCGTGTCACATCCACAATAGCAGCCGCCAGCGTTTCCTTGATCGGTGCACCGCCGGCCACCGCCCGATAGCCGCGCTTGTGAAGCCCCACACCGCTGGTATCCAACAGCAGCGTAACCTCGTCCTTCATAATGGTGAACTGGATCTGACATTTACCGTCGCACTCGTCAAACCACTGGATGCCATATACCGTGCGCAGGCGTTCCACCACCGCTTTTTTAACAATAGCCTGACAATCCGGCACACTGTGCAACTGACTGTTCAGCGACCAACCTTTCACGGGAAAAGCGTCCTGACGGCTGATGAAGCGTTCCCACGGCAGCGCCTTGGTTCCTTGAAAGAGTTCCTCAAAGCTCAGCGCCGTGAAACGACCCATCACGATCTGGATCCGTTCCGCATAGCGGGAACCGATATTGGCCCGCACCATCATAGACAGGTCACCGCTAAACAGCACCCGACCGTTCTCCGGCCGCACATTCTCGGCACCGAAGCGGCGCAGCTCGTCGCCCAATACCCCCTCAACACCGAACAAACACGGAGCGCAATACTCAAACTTTTCCATATACACCCTCACTAAGTTACATAAAAAGGGGAACGCCTCTCCCCTAACGGAGAGAAATGCATTCCCCTTTTATTTGCTTACATCTGCGGACCGCCGTTACCACGGGGTTTACGACCGAAGCCGCCGTGCTTATTGTCCAACGAACGCTTTAAGTCCGATATCTTTTCATCACTGGTGGCCTTGAATCGGTTCATCATATCCTCAAAGCTCTCACTGCGGGGAGCGGAAGACTGCCACTCATAATCACCGGGGCGTCCGTTGAACGCAGGACGGCGGGGCTGGGTTTGACGGGGGGCCGGCGGCTGTGCCTTTTTGATGGACAGGCTGATCTTGCCGTCCTCACCAATGCTCATCACCTTGACCTTGACCGTTTGGCCTTCGGTAACGAAGTCGCGGATCTCTTTGACAAAAGTAGACGCAACCTCGGAAATGTGTACCATGCCGGTCATTTTATCCGGCAGCTCCACAAAAGCGCCGAATTTGGTGATCCCGGTAACCTTGCCTTCAAGAATGGCTCCAACCTCTAACTGCATAACGTGTCCTGTTTCCCCCTAATTCCAATCAGCCAGCCGCATTCTGATAGATCTGCTGACCCGGCATATACAAACCAGACTCATTGGCCTCTCGCTCGAGATACTCATCCGCATTGGCGATCTGCTCGCCCAAGTCCTCGTTGATCAGCGTCTGTCTGTGCCTGCTCTCGTTCATATTGGAGATGAGCTGCTGCTTCTCCTCCAACTGCATATGAAGCTGCACCAGCTTCAAAAACAAAAAAGCGGCAACGGCAATCACCAAAATGCGAACGACCCAGCTACGCTTGCCCGTCGACCGACGAGCCGCTTTTGTATGAGCGCTCATAGCGATTACCTCCTGCCACTTAATAATATGCATATAAATGCACACAATATATTCTACTCTATTATAACAAGGATTTCAAGTCTTTTTTTTGAAAAAATGACGGTTTTTTTGCACTTTTTTAGGGTTTTTGTCCCCTATTTCTCTTTGTTCGCGGTTTCGCCTCCCTATCTGCACTAACCGCTGTTCAAAGCGCGCCGCCGTTGAACGGAAGAAGAAGGACACGCGACGCAGAGCACGTACACAGTGCCGGATCAGTCTGCTGATAAACCGTCCTATCAAAAAATGCTCCGCCAACATCCCCATCAACACCCCTGCAAACAGTAAAGGATGCATCCGTCCGTTGGTAATGACCAACGCAGCAAAAAAGGTAATCAATGCCGCTAACAGCCCGAACACCACATCCAGCAAAAATACCATATACCGCTTGACGGATGCTCTTCCCCATCCGGTTAACACATCAAACAAGACACCGACTGCACCGCCGACACCGCAGCTCTGCAACAGGAACCAAAGCTGCTGATTTCCCGTCCACTCCATCAGCGTAACAAGCGGCTGAAAAAGCCGCCGCGAGCCACCTCGGCATAGATAAGGGAATCCACCTGTCCCTCCACGGAAAGCAAGCCACCATCCACATCCAAATGGCGAATATGCAGGCTCTTCCCCCGAATAGTCAACTCCCCCAAGGAAGTATAAGCAGTCACGGTGTTCTCGTCAAAGCTATCCACATCCGAAACGCCGGTCAGTTCCAACACATTACGGTCCTGCAAAATCAGTTGATGAGGGCGTGATGGTGCCCGATTCCCGTTGCTCGTGGTGTCCATTCCGCGTCACTCCTCCGTTTATCCTGCCACAGTATATGTGGGGAACGCAGAGGAATATTCCTTCTCTCAGGGCAACACCTTGTAAAGAAGTGCGGCATCATTCTTAGCCACCGTCTCCTGAATGGAAACCACCTGCGCCCGCAGCTGTCGCGCACCCAAGGTTAAAGTGATCACGTCATCCACCTTCACCTCATAGGAAGCGCGGGCCGGCTTGTCATTCACCAACACCTTGCCCGCATCGCAAGCTTCATTGGCTACCGTGCGACGCTTGATCAGACGCGACACCTTCAAATACTTATCCAAACGCATAGTTTACCTCCTGTGACGAACAGAAAAAGCCGCCCGAAAACGGGCGGCTCGTTTCTGCAAATAAATTAGTTGACAGCCTTCTTCAGAGCCTGGCCAGCCTTGAAAACGGGCTGCTTGGAAGCGGCAATCTTGATCTCAGCCTTGGTCTGGGGGTTGCGGCCTACACGAGCCTGACGCTGCTTGGTCTCGAAGATGCCGAAGCCGGAGATCTGGACCTTTTCGCCCTTTTTCAGGGACTCGGTCACGGTTTCAAAGGTGGCGCTGACAACGCGCTCGGCGTCCTTTTTGGTCAGGCCGGACTTGGCGGCAACGGCTGCGATGAGCTCAGTTTTATTCATAAAGAATTACCTCTTTTCAAAAAAATAGTTACACCTT
>JAZOWI010000063.1:0-23686 GCA_045659145.1 Acutalibacteraceae bacterium
CCGCCTGCACACCGAAGTTCAGTGCCGCCGTTGCCAGCATCACCAGTTTCATCCACAACTCCATACTCACACCTCTTTCAAGAAGGAATCCAGCACCCGACTGCATAGACCCCACTGCTGAGCAAAGGCAAAGTGCCCTGCCCCCTCCAACACCACCAGACCCGCATCGGGAATCAGCTTCTCCATCGTCTGTCCGTCGGACAGGGGGGTGGCGGTATCCGCCGCTCCCCAAATGAGCAGAGTGGACACCTGTATTTTAGAGAGCAGATGGGTCAGATCCTCGTTGATGCACCGCACCATGGTCTGCCGCATCATAGGGGATGCGTTGCGATAGTCCGCAGAGCCTGCCTTGCCTTGCCGCTTTTGTGCCAAGGCGGGGAACAGTTTTTTCATCGCCTTGTAGCTATACACCTTGAAGTAATACTTGGCCGTCCGCTTGGGACGGATGCCGGCAGCGTCCATAAACACCGCTTTTTTTACCGTAAAGGGGACACAGCGCTCAGCCAGCAGTTTAATGCTGATACGACCGCCGAAGGAGTGGTTCATCAGCACCACCTCGGTGAGACCCAGGGCGGCGGCAAAATCCACCGTCCAGTCCACGTAATCGTCCACGCACCACGGCTCCTCGGGTTCGGCAGAACCGCCGAAGCCGGGCAGGTCGGGGGCAATCACACGGCAATAGGTCGCTAAATGATCGAGCATCAACCGATAGGTCTCGGCCGGGGCGCCCCACCCGTGGAGGAACAACACCACGGGACGGTCGGTGGCATCCGGCGCCGAATCGATATAGGCCACGGTACGTCCTTGCACCTGAATCGTCATTGGTCGTTCCTCCTTTTCTCAAAAATCAACCCTGATAGGTGATGACCTCGATGCTGTTGATGATCACGTCGGTCTTGGGCTTATCGCTGTCGTCGGTCTCCACGGCGGCGATGGCATCCAGCACATCTAAGCCGTCGTACACCTGACCGAAGACGGTGTGACCGCCGATATAACGGCTGGCACCATCCAGATGGTAACTGCCGCCATACTTGGCATACAGCTCCCACACCTCATCGGGTACCAGCTCTGCTGCCGGCGTCAGATTTTCATACAAGAAATGCTTCTCGGTGGGATACATCGCGGTAAACTGTTCACCGTACATCTGCACGTACTGATCGTAGTACATCCCCACCTGCTGCTCAATACCTTCCTGATTCTTCTCACAAGCGTCTTTCAGTTCCGCCGCCGTTTTGCCGGAGGGGCCACCCTGATTAATGAAGAACTGGCTGCCGTTGGTGTTGGCTCCGGAATTGGCCATGGCCAAGGAGCCCCGCAGATTGTGAAGGTTCTTGTCAAACTCATCCTCAAACTTGCCGCCCCAGATGCTCTCACCGCCGGAACCGTTACCCTTGGGGTCACCGCCCTGAATCATAAAGTCCTTGATGACCCGATGGAAGATGAGACCGTCGTAATAGCCGTTTTTGGCGTGGGTGAGGAAGTTCTCCACCGTCTTAGGTGCCGCCTCGGGGAAGAAGCGGACGGACATATCGCCCATAGAAGTGTGCAGAATCGCCACCGTTTCCCCCGCCTTGGGGGCGGAAAGCTGATAGGTATAATCTCCGTACGCATCGGTAGGCTCGTTGACTTCGATCTCCACCTTGTCACCGCAACCGGTGAAGGCGCACAGCAGCATAATGGCTACCATCGCTAACAAAACAATTTTCTTCATCTTTTTCATAGGATGTTTCTCCTTTTTTATGGTTTGCGCCGCGCGATAGGCGGTCGCTCTTCACTTATTTTCAAAAACCGATCGAGGGCGTCGATCTCCTCGCTCTGCCGCCGCAGGAAATCCGCGCAGGCCGAGTCCTCCATCAGGATGCGTCCCACACGGCGCACCGCCCGCACAAAATCACGCTCCAACGGAACGTGGGCGCATTCTCGCACCAGGGGGCACAGCCGAAATCCGCGAGGGTCGTACACCGCTTTCACGCGACCCTCTTCGGTCACGTAGGGGAACAGCGGGAAGAGGCGGCAGGAAAGCGGACGAAAACGGCGGTCACAGCTGCCGTCGCAGGTGAGCAGCCATCCTCCGTCGGCGGGACGAATGGTGAAATCCGTCTGCGTCAGCAGGATCTCCTCACCGGGAAATAAGAGCATCCCCTCGCTGTCCGTCGATTCGCGGCAGCAGCGTCCGCCGCACACCTCACCGCAGTCGGCGGTGAGAGGGGTCAACGCCTCCAACAGAGCATAGGCCCGCTGTAAATGATTATTCATAGTCCTTCACGTCAATGCCCAGAATGGTCACGTCCTCCAAAGGCTTGTCGGCGCCGTTGGTCTTCACGTTAGCGATGGCGTTCACCACCTCCATACCGGCATACACCTGACCGAAGACAGTGTGACGATAATCCAGATGGGGGGTGCCGCCCACCTTGGCATAAGCCTCTGCCGCCTCCGCAGGAAAAGCATCCACCAGACGGGGATCCTTCATCTGCTCCAAAAGGCTGGGGTGCACGCTGTCTGCCTGCACAATAAAGAACTGACTACCGTTGGTGCCGGGGCCTGCATTTGCCATAGACAGAGCACCGCGCAGGTTGTGCAGTTCGGGAGTGAACTCGTCCTTAAAGTTGTGACCCCAGATGCTCTCGCCGCCGCAACCGGTGGCGGTGGGGTCGCCGCCCTGAATCATAAAGTCCTTGATGACCCGATGGAACACGATGCCATCGTAATAACCGTTCTTGGCGTGGGTGGTGAAATTCTCCACCGCCTTGGGGGCGTGGTCGGGGAACAAACGGATGGAAATGTCCCCCATATTGGTGTGCATCACCGCAACAGTCTCACCGGCGGTGGGTAAGCTCAACTGATTCATCGTTGTTACCTCGCTTTTTGTTGATGTAGGGACGGGCATTACCCGTCCACGGACGACCAATGGTCGTCCCTACGGATGCTATCCATAATATATGCATAACCGTAATCGCTGACGAAAGCGGATTGCCGTTATCGGCGAGATGCTTTTTCGTCAGGGAGAGGCAAAAAGTGCAGGCAATACTGGATGTATTGGCGAGCATTTTTAGCCTTCTTGGCGGAAAAACAGCCGTCGAGAATGGCAATCAAGCTTGAGTCAGCGATTACTATTAATACGCCTTGCCCCAATAGACCATATGCTGGGCAGGCTTGCCGCAACACACACAGGTGCCGGCGATCCGCTCCTGCTGCAAGGGAATACAACGGGAACCCACACCGGTCTTTTCTTTAACCTCGTCCTCGCAGACCTCGTCGCCACACCACATAGCCTTGATGAAGCCGTCGCCGTTCTGTTCCAAGGCAGCGGTAATCTGCTCCATGGTCTCGCAAGCATAGGTACGCTTTTCCCGATTGGCCAGCGCCTTCTGATAGATGCCGTCCCGCACCGCGGTCAAGAGCTCAGGGATCTTCTCCTCCAGCTCATCCAAGGACACCACAATCTTCTCACGGGTGTCGCGGCGCACGATAACGCACTGATTCTGCTCGATGTCGCGGGGACCCAGCTCCAAACGCAGGGGCACTCCCTTCATCTCATACTCCGCAAACTTCCAGCCGGGAGACTGGTCGCTGTCGTCCAGCTTGACCCGCGCCACCTTGGCGATCTTCTCCTTCACCTCAGCCGCCTTCTCCAATACGCCGGGCTTGTGGGCGGCGATGGGCAGCACCACCACCTGAATGGGGGCCACCGCAGGAGGCAGCACCAGACCGTTGTCGTCGCCGTGGGTCATAATGATGGCGCCGATGAGACGGGTGGTCACACCCCAAGAGGTCTCGTGAACATACTGCTGCTTATTATTCTTGTCGGTATACTGAATATCAAAGGCCTTGGCGAAACCGTCACCGAAGTAGTGACTGGTGCCCGCCTGCAACGCCTTGCCGTCGTGCATCAGCGCCTCAATACAATAGGTGGCCTCGGCACCGGCAAACTTGTCGCTCTCGGTCTTGCGACCCTTCACCACCGGCATAGCCAGATACTCCTCACAGAAGGTGGTATACACATTGAGCATCTGCTCGGTCTCGGCAATGGCCTCCTCGGCGGTGGCGTGGATGGTGTGACCCTCCTGCCACAGGAACTCGCGGGAGCGCAGGAAAGGACGGGTGGTCTTCTCCCAACGCACCACGCTTACCCACTGGTTATACAGCTTGGGCAGGTCGCGGTAAGAATGCACGATATTGGCGAAATGCTCGCAGAACAGGGTCTCAGAGGTGGGGCGCACGCACAACCGCTCCTCCAACTCCTCACTGCCGCCGTAGGTGACCCAAGCCACCTCGGGAGCAAAGCCCTTGACGTGATCCTTTTCCTTTTGGAGCAGGCTCTCAGGAATAAACATAGGCATATTCACATTCTCGTGACCGGTAGCCTTGAACATACCGTCCAGAATGCGCTGGATATTCTCCCAGATCGCGTATCCGTAAGGACGAATTACCATACAGCCTTTGACGCTGGTATATTCAATGAGCTCAGCCTTCTTCACAATATCCGTGTACCATTTGGCAAAATCTTCGTCCATAGAGGTGATCGCCTCTACCATTTTTTTGTTTTCTGCCATTTTTATGACCTCTCTTTCTGCAGTTGGAAAACCGCACACTTAGACAGTATAATATTATATATAATATTAATGAGAATTGCAACTGTTATTCCGTAAGTTCCGATAAAAAACCGATTTTTTTACGAGGATGCACGGGTGTGTAAGGGTAGTATAACTGTTTGTATTCTTTTTCTCGGCAAACTACGACAGATTTCGTTTCCTTTCACACCGCTCGCAAAACGATACCCCTTGCAAATACTGGGTTTTTCACATTTTCCACCGAGTTTTCCACCGTTTTTGGGGAAGTTTCGTGTGAGTTTTCACAAGGAAAAGATTTACAATTTGTAATATGTGCATAATAGGGCTCCCTTGCAACACACTACCCTTCAAACGGAAAAAGGAGGATACGCCCCATGATCAAGGGAATCAACCGTCAAATGATCGAGGTGACCCACACCGGCAGCCCCTATTTTGAGCGGGCTTATCTGGTGGTACGGGCCGACTGCGGTCATCCGTCGGAGGAACAGCTACACCGCCTGGCCCAAAAGGTGGTACAGCAGGCGGATACCTATGCCGGTCTGCGAAAGCAACGGCGGCAATGGCGGTGGAAGCGGGGATTGGTCGTTCTCTTGTCGTCGGCAGGAGGGGCGCTGCTCTTTTGGTTGTGTCAATCTTGGTGGGCATAAGAAAAGTCGGACGGGTAATTCCGTCCGACTTTTCCATTTATTCCGGTTTTTTATCCAATACAAAGTTTTCCAACAGTTTCATGCTCTGCCGATGCAGGTCGGTGGCATTCTCTGCCGTACCCGAAGTATAGCGAACAGTGAAATACAAATTCTTGGGCAAGGGATCGTACAATTCCGCCGGCAACATCTTAAATACCTCGGCCTCTTGACGGGGATCATTGACCCAATCCCACGCCTTTCCTTCTTCCACAATGTCTGCCGCCTCAAAAGGAAGCGTGGTCAAAAACTCATAGTCATCCTCGGTGATATTGGTCAGACTCTTGGTAAACTTCTTATACACATTCGGCTCCCAAATGAAAAACAGGCGATCACCGGTCATCAGATGTGCCTGAATGCGCTGGATACCGCTGAGATAAGTCTGGGTACCCTGCTCGCCCAAGAAGCAGTTCTGGATGTCCACTTCCACCTTACCGTCGCCGTCCAAATCTTCGGCATAGGGAGTCATCAGCATCTCCATCGCTTTGAGTTGTTCATCCATATAGGAATCCTTGGTCACCAACATAATGGTATAGTCTGCAGGGTCACGGGTGACCAGCTGCACCACCAACACGGTGAGCACTACCACACCAAACAGTATACCCCAAAAGGTCCACTTATGATGATACCAAAAATTATCCCACTTGCTCCGAGGCGTTTGGGGACCCTGCGGGGATTCCTTGTGTTTTAATTCTTCCGGATCCACACCGGCCAGCAGCATTTCTCGTGCCATATTGTCATCCTTTCTGCCGCAACACAACTGTGATCCTTGTCAGTATACCACAGTTTCCCCCACTCTGCAAGAAAAAATGCTCCGCGGCCACTGCCACGGAGCATTTTTAGGCTTATTTGTCCAGTTTGACCGATTGGGCGTGCCAGATACGATCGTTATAGTCCCGAATGGAACGATCGGAAGCAAAGATACCGCTGCCGGCGGTATTGAGCAGGGCGCGACGGGCCCACTCTTCCTTGTCCAGATACAGACGACCCGACTCCTCCTGTGCACGGGCATAGTCGGCAAAGTCCGCCAACACCATATAGGGATCCTTGGTAGTCAGAGAGGTGGCGATCTCGCTGTAATTGCGGCCCTCGAAGCCCTGATACATCACATCGATGGCGTGTCGGATATCCCCGTTGTTGGTGTAGAAGAAACGGGGATCGTAACCTTGGCGCTTCCGCTCCTCTACTTCCTCGGTGCGCATACCAAATAGGAACATATTCTCTGCCCCCACCGACTGACAGATCTCCACGTTGGCACCGTCTAATGTGCCCAAGGTCAAAGCACCGTTCATCATCAGTTTCATATTGCCTGTACCCGAGGCCTCGGTACCCGCCAGTGAGATCTGCTCGCTGATATCCGCAGCGGGCATCAACAGCTCTGCCAACGTGACGCGATAATCCTCAATATACACCACCTTCAGCTTGTCCCGCACAGCAGGATCGCTGTCAATGAGTTTGGACAGATTGCAGATGAACTGAATGATCTCCTTCGCCAAGCGATAGCCCGGCGCCGCCTTAGCACCAAAGATATAGGTGCGGGGGGTGAATTCCATATTGGGATTTTCTTTCAACTTCAAGTAGGTGCTTAGGATATGCAGAGCGTTCAGGTGTTGCCGCTTATACTCGTGCAGACGCTTGACCTGTACATCGAAGAGAGAATCTACATCGAGAACTTCTCCGGTCTGCTTTTTGAGATATGCTGCCAAACGCTCCTTGTTCTTGCGCTTGATAGCCATAAAGGCGGCGCGGGCCTCGGCGTCCTCTGCATAGGGTGCCAACTTAGAAAGCTCCGCAGCATCCAGTACAAAGCCGTCTCCGATGCGCTCGGTGATAAAACCGCTCAGATCAGGGTTGGCTTGACACAGCCAGCGACGATGGGCGATGCCGTTGGTGACGTTGGTGAACTTCTCGGGCGACACGCTATACGCCTCGGGGAACACGGTGTCCTTGACGATCTCGCTGTGGAGCTGGGACACACCATTGACAGAATGACAGGCCGCCACACACAGATTCGCCATCTTGATGAGGCCGTAGCTGATGATGGCCATACGGCTGACCTTCTCGCGGTCTCCGCCGGTGGCCGCCATCATCTCCTCGCTGTACCGACGATTGATCTCCTGCACGATCTGATAGATACGGGGCAGGCGCTGACGGAACAGATCCTCCGGCCAACATTCCAGTGCCTCCGCCATCACCGTGTGGTTGGTATAGGCAAAGGTGTTCTTGATAATGTTCCAAGCCGCCTCCCAGCCATAGCCACATTCATCCAGCAGGATGCGCATCAGCTCGGGAATCGCCAGAGTGGGATGGGTGTCGTTGATATGCACCGCCGCCATTTCAGGCAGATTGTCCATGGTGCCGTACTTCTCCAGATGGCGCTGGACAATATCCTGAACGGATGCGGAAACCAAGAAATACTGCTGAGACAGACGCAGGCTCTTACCCTCCCGATGATTATCCGCAGGATACAGGATCTGGGTGATGACCTCTGCCATGGCCTTCTGCTCCATAGCCCGCATATACTCGCCCTGATTGAACAGAGACATATCCATACCGGGGGCGGTGGAACGCCACAGACGCAGAGTGGACACACCGCAACCATCCTTGCCCGCCACCATCAGATCAAAGGGCTGGGCGATCACCTTGACCGCATCCTTATGCTCCACGTGATGGAAACCATTGTTGTCCCACCACTCCTCTACGCGACCGTCGAAATACACTTCTTTGGTCAATTCGGGACGGGGCAGCAACCAGCTCTCGCCGCCGGGCAGCCAGAAATCGGGCATCTCGGTCTGCCAACCATCCACCAATTTCTGACGGAAAATGCCGTATTCATACAGCAAAGAATAACCAATGGCTGGAATGCCGTTGGTGGCCAGACCGTCCAGAAAGCAGGCCGCCAAACGACCCAGACCGCCGTTGCCCAGACCCGCATCCGGCTCCAACTCGAACAGGTTATCCAGCTTGGCGCCGTAATCTTTCAGCACCGCACGGGCATCCTCGGTCAGGTTGAGATTGTACAGCGTATTTTTGAGGGAGCGACCCATCAGGAACTCCATACTCATATAGTAGACCTGCTTGGCATCCTTCTGGTGGGCATTGTGGATATAATCCACACGGCGGCGACGCATACGGTCCCGCAGTACCAGCACCAAGGCATTATACAAATGGGCGTCCGTGGCCTCCCGAGGCTGCACGGAGAACTGATGCAGCAGTTTCTCTTCCAGTTCTTTTTTCAGTTTCTGCCGTCCGTTGTTCTTGGAAGCAGCCTTGGGGGCCGTTTCCTTCTTGGCGGCGGCGTTCTTGGCGGACGGCTTCTTGGTCGCCGCGTCGGTGGTTTTGCTCATACTGGGTATCCCTCCCCGTTAAAGTAGCAGAAAAAGCAACTTTCTACACTATTAGTATATACTACTGCTGTAAAAAATGCAATACTTAATTGAAATCGACGAAAGATTTTCCATATATGGCTATTTTTTCTTTATATTTTATACAACTTGCACAATAAACAGCCAAAAACAGCCGATAAGCAAATGAACGAAGCGGGTGTGCCGACGGCACACCCGCTTTTTACTTCTCCTTACTCTTTCAGCATAGCTTTATACATACGAATGTACTCGTTAGCAGAACGACCCCAGGTGAAATCCTCGGTCATGCACCGCTCGCGGAGCAGTGCCAGATCCACCTTATTAGCGTAGGCACCCAACGCCCGATCAATGGCCGCCAACATATCGTCCGCATTGTAGGTCTTAAAGGTGAAGCCAAAGCCACCCTCTTCCCCGCAATCCACGATACTGTCTTTGAGGCCGCCGGTCTCCCGCACAATAGGCAGGGTGCCATAACGGCACGCCACCATCTGAGCCAGACCGCAGGGCTCGCTCTTGGAAGGCATCAGGAAGATATCCGCCGATGCATAGATCTTACGAGCCAGCTCGGGTATGAAGCCTACACAGTAACAGAATTTATCCGGATACTTTGCCTGTATCTCACGGAAGAAATTCTCGTATACCCACTCGCCGGAACCCAGTACCACCATCTGCACGTCCCGCTTCATCAGGTCGTCGATGATATACTTGACCAGATCCAGGCCCTTATGAGAGGTCAGGCGAGTCACCATACCGATGAGGGGTACATCCTCCCGTAACGGCAGATTCAGCCGCTCCTGTAAGGCCTTCTTGTTAGCGGCCTTGCCGGCGGTCACGTCCTCCAAGGAGAAATTGACCGCAATATTGGGGTCGGTGACGGGATCGTAGCCGTCGGTATCGATGCCGTTAAGGATGCCCTGCAATTTCCAGCTGCGGGCATTCAGGATGGGATCGAGCCCCCAAGAGAACCAAGGATCCCGAATCTCCTGCGCGTAGGTGGGGCTGACGGTGGTGACCCGATTGGCGGTCTCGATACCCGCCTTCATAAAGTTGACACAACCGTCGTATTCCACCAAGTTGCGGTGTTCAGCAGGAATTCCCAGCACATCCTCCAACAGTTCCATACCGTATTTGCCCTGATACTGAATGTTGTGGATGGTGTGCACCGTCTTGATGCCCTCATACCCTTCGCGGTTGGCATAGAAAATGCTGTAATACAGCGGCACCAGCGCCGACTGCCAATCGTTGGCGTGCAGGATGTCCGGCTTAAAGCCGATGTGGGGCAGCATCTCCAACACCGCGCGGGAGAAGAAGGCAAACCGCTCCGCATCGTCATAGTGACCGTACATCCCCTGCCGTTTGAAATAATACTGGTTATCCAGCAGATAGTAGATCACGCCGTTGTACTTAGCCTCAAACACACCGCAATACTGCCGGCGCCAGGCCACCGGCACCGACAGACTGGTGAGGAACTTCATCCCTTCACGCAATTCCTGCGGAATGCTCTCATACAGAGGCAGCACCACACGGCAACCCACCAAACGGTTGCGCATGGCACGAGGCAAAGAGCCCGCCACATCCGCCAAGCCGCCGGAAGCTGCAAAAGGAAGCGCCTCGCTGGCAATATATAATACTTTCATTGGTTACCTCCTAGGGTCAAAGGATGGAGTTCTTGGCGATGTATACGGGATAGCTCTCGGAACCTTGCAGAGCGCATCCGTTGCGCATCACCACGTTCTTGTCGGCAATAATGTATTGGAGCTTACACTGCTCTCCCACCGTCACATTCTGCATCACCACGCAGTTGGTAAGTTCTGCATTCCGCTCTATTTTCACACCGCGGAACACGATGCAGTTAGTGACCCTACCATCAATATGGGCGCCGTCACCCACCACGCTGTTGACCACCTCTGCGTGCAGACCGTACTGCACGGGGTCGCAGTCTTTCAGTTTCGTATACACCGGACGCTTCTTGGGGAACAACTGCTGACGCACCTCATCCTCCAACAGCGCTAAGTTAGCATTGAAATAACTGGCGGTGGAGTAGATGGGCATCACCAGCGAAGGCACCACGTAGCCGCAGACATTCAGTTCATCCAGACGGCGTTGGAGAATATCCCGCTCAAAGTGATACAGGTTGCGGGCCGCCGCCTCGGTAATGGTACGCAGCAGCCAATCCTTGCGCATCACGTAAACACCCACACCGTAACAAGCATTCTCGTCACCGATACGGCCAAGCAGCAGATCGGTGATGTGTCCGGCGGCATCCATAGTCAGCACGGGGATGTCGTTGAGCTTCGGCACCGCACCGTGACGGCAGGCCACCGTCACATCCGCACCGCTCTCGATATGGGCCCGAATAAAGGCGCTGTAATCCATACTGGACACCATATGGCAATCCGCCAGCACCACGTACTCTTCTTTGGAATGATTCAGGAAGGGAATGATGTCCACCAATGAACCGATGCGCCCCTGATACATAGCGTCGTCGCTGCTGCGGGGAGGCAGGAAATAGAGACCCTCGTTCTTGCGGGACAGATCCCACGCCTTACCGGAACCCAAGTGGTCCATCAGAGACTGGTAATTGCTCTTGGTGATGACACCCACCTTAGTGATGCCCGCATTCACCATAGCCGACAGGGGGAAATCGATGAGTCGATACCGACCGCCGAAGGGCAGAGAGCCCATAGAGCGCACCGCCGTACCGTCACGGAATGCCTCATCGTGCATATTGGCAAAAATCAAACCCAGTGCATTGTAATTACGCATGAGCGCTCACCTCCTCGCCATCCTTCACATCTGCTTCGATCATACCCTTGGCCGGCACGGATGCCTTGGCACCCACGCGAATGCCGGAGGCTGCCACCGCCACGCCCCAACGGGACAGATCGTCGATCTCTTCGGGGGCCTCACCCACAACGGCGCCCTCGCCCACCTCTACGTTTTCCGCCAAGATGGCATACTGCACCTTGGCGCCTTTACGCACCACGGTGCCGGGCATCAGGATGGACTGGACGATCTCCGCCCCTTCCTCCACCGTCACACCGGCGAAGATCACGGAGGACTCTACCTTACCATAGATCTCACAGCCCTCGGTGATGGAGCTGTTCTGCACCTGCGCGGTAGCAGCCAGATACTGAGGCGGCATACCCGGGTTGCGGGAATAGATCTTCCAGCTGGGGTCCGCCAGATCCAGCGGCACCTTGGGATCCAACAGATCCATATTGGCCTCCCACAGGGAGTCAATGGTACCCACATCCTTCCAATAGCCGTCAAACCGATAGGCAAACATCCGCTCGCCTGCGTTCAGCATGGCCGGCAACACATTCTTGCCGAAGTCGTTCTGGGAGGTGGTGTCCTCCTCGTCGGCAATCAGGTACTGCCGCAGTTTTGCCCATGTGAAGATGTAAATACCCATAGAAGCCAAGGTGCTCTTGGGCACCGCCGGCTTCTCGTCAAACTCATAAATGGAGCCGTCGGGATTGGTGTTGAGAATACCGAAGCGGCTGGCCTCCTCCTTGGGAACATCCAGAACAGCAATGGTGCAATCCGCCTGATTCTTCTTATGTTCGGCCAACATATCGCTGTAATCCATCTTATAAATATGGTCACCGGACAGCACCAACACGTACTCTGGGTCATACCGCTGGATAAAGTCGATGTTCTGATAGATGGCGTTGGCGGTACCCTTGTACCAATCCGCACCCTGATTGCGCTGATAGGGAGGTAGCACGTGGACACCGGCGTCCATACGGTCCAGGTCCCAGGGCTGACCGGAACCGATATAGTCATTAAGTTCCAACGGCTGATACTGGGTGAGCACGCCCACCGTCTCAATACCGGAATTGACACAGTTGGACAGGGGGAAGTCAATGATGCGATACTTGCCGCCGTAGGGGACAGCCGGCTTGGCGATGCGGCGGGTCAGCGCGTATAAACGACTTCCCTGACCACCGGCCAGCAACATGGCGACACATTCCTGTTTACGAAACATTCGAAATCTCCTCCTCAATTTTATTAGGTTTGGCCTTAGCCATTTTCTCAGCTTTTTTCACGGGATAGGGTCTGGCACGCTTCTTTTTGAGTACCAGCACCGACAAAGGCGGCAGGGTCAGAGCCGCCGACTGCTCGAATCCATGATAAGGGATGGGGTCGGTCTTGATGGCACCATTGGTCACGTTGCCGCCGCCAAACTCCGCCAGATCGGAATTGAACAATTCTGCCCATTCACCGTATACAGGGATACCGATGCGGTAGTTATCCCGCCGTACGGGGGTGAAATTGCATACCACCACCACCTCGTTGCCCTTCTTATCGATGCGACGGAACGAGATGACGCTCTGCGCCGTATCATCGGCGGCGATCCACTTGAAGCCTTCCCAGGAGAAATCGTCCTCCCATAGGGCAGCGGTTTGCAAATACAGATGGTTGAGAGTACGTACGTAGTGCTTGGTCATCCGATGGCTCTCGTAGTCCAAAAGCAGCCAATCCAGTCCGCTCTGGAAATCCCATTCCTTGAATTGACCGAACTCACTGCCCATAAACAGAAGTTTCTTGCCCGGGTGGGTCATCATATAACCAAGGAAAGCGCGCAAGCCGGCAAACTTCTCTTCGTAGGTACCGGGCATCTTGTTGATAAGCGAGCCCTTTCCGTGCACTACCTCATCGTGGGAGATGGGCAACACGAAATTCTCAGAAAAAGCATACATTAAGGAGAACGTCAGCAGATTATGATTGTCCTTGCGGAACAGAGGATCAAGACAGGAATAGCGGATCATATCGTTCATCCAACCCATATTCCATTTGAAATTGAATCCCAGTCCCCCATCAGAAGTTGGCTTGGACACCATCGGCCACGCGGTGGACTCCTCCGCAATCATTAGAACGTGAGGATGCTCGGCAAACACGGTCTCATTAAGCTGGCGAATGAAATCCACCGCCTCCAAATGCTCGTGTCCGCCGTATAGATTGGGCAGCCACTCCCCGTCTTTGCGGTTATAATCCAGATACAGCATCGAGGCCACCGCATCCACACGGATACCATCAATATGATACTCCTCCAACCAATACATTACGTTGGAAATGAGGAAGGAGCGTACCTCGGGGCGCCCGTAGTCAAATACGCAGGTGCCCCACTCCTTGTGCTCTCCCTTGCGGGGGTCGGTGTATTCATAGCAAGGACCTCCGTCAAAACGGAACAGTCCCGCCGCATCCCGTGGGAAATGAGCCGGCACCCAGTCTAATATAACACCGATCTCCGCCTGATGACAGGCATCCACAAAGGCCATAAAATCCTCAGGGCCACCGTAGCGAGAGGTGGGAGCATAATACCCCGTCACCTGATAGCCCCACGATCCGTCAAAGGGATATTCGGAGATAGGCATCAATTCAATGTGGGTATACCCCATCTCCTTCACATAAGGAACCAATTCCTCTGCTAACTTGCCATAAGAGAACGGTTGCCCATCAGCATAGGTGCGCCAAGAACCGGCGTGTACCTCATAAATATTGATGGGGCGATTATACGGTGGCGTCTGTTTCTTTTTCCGTTGCCACGCTGCATCCTGCCATCCGTAGCCACCCACCTCGTACACCTTGGCAGCGGTACCGGGTCGGGTCTCTGTGTGTACAGCATAAGGGTCGCATTTATCCACCGCCGTGCCGTCCTGAGTCACGATGTGGTATTTGTAGGGAGCGTACAGGTCAATGCCCTGTACCGTAGTCTCCCAGATTCCGTCCTCCCACCGTATCATAGGCTGGGCGTCGGGATTCCAGTCGTTGAATTCACCGATGAGCGACACCTGCTTGGCCGCGGGTGCCCAAACACGGAACACGTAGCCGTTATCTCCGGCATAGTGACAACCTAACCAACGATAGCTGTGACTATCGGTGCCTTGATGAAACCGCTCGATCTGTTCCTGCCATTGGCCGCTGTTCTCATAAAAATCCATCGGCAAATATCCTCCTTTCAAGCAAAGGTATACCTATACTCATTTATCATAGCAACAAAGCGCGGAAATTGCAAGAGGTTTTGTGTATTTTGTTACAAGCTTTTTTGCGCAGTTTGGAATATTTTGTCTTTTTTGCTATATTTCGTCAAAAAAGATGGATAAATTGCACAAGAACGCAAAAAAGCCGCCTCACGCGAGGCGGCTTTTTAATGAGTAATTAGAGCCTGTCAGAGATGGACTTGTAGGGGCGGATATCATCCGCCCGCGGGCGGCAGGTTGCCGCCCCTACGGTGTGTATCCAAAGTTCACGAGAATTGTGGTCCCTTTTTCTGACGAACACAGTTCGACCCTACAAGCTTTAATACTGGACACCGATATAATGTTCAGATTCTTCTGCTCTGCTGCTTTCAAACAAACGGTATTCCTCTTCCGAATAACCTATCCATCGGAAATACTCCTCTATATTGGAATAAGGTAACGGCTCTCCTATCTCATGCCGCCATTCAATATAGCACTTTATGCAATTGGTGGCGGTGACAGCGGAATAATGGGGGTCGACAGGGTCGTTTGCCAACACGTTTGCCACAAACTCCTCCAAGCTATTATCAAAATACCGCAGCAAATACGCCATTTTCTCCGAATCCATTGCCATAATAATTCTCCTTTGTAATGCGTTTCCTTTTTGCCACACGGCGGAAGCGGGCCCTCGCCCTACGGGTTCTCTAACTAAGATTGGTGAGAAATTGTAAGGCGGGCAGGCGGCGCCTTATCCCTTGGCGTCGTACCAGGTGGCACCGATATGGGCATCCACCTCTAAACGGACAGACAAATCGGCGGCGGCCTCCATCTCTTCACGGAGCAGACGGCACACCGTGTCCGCTTCGGCGGCGGGGCACTCCACCATCAGTTCGTCGTGGATCTGGAGGATGAGTTTGGCTTGCAGACCCTCCCGCTCCAGACGGCGGTACACCCGCACCATAGCGATTTTGATAATGTCGGCGGCGGTGCCCTGAATGGGCATATTCCGCGCCACCCGCTCCCCGAAGTGACGGGTCATAGCGTTGCCGGCTTTCAGCTCCGGCAAGGGACGGCGACGCCCCAGCAAAGTGGCGCCGTAACCACGTTCGGTGGCCTCGGCGATGAGCCGCTCCATAAAAGCGGACACGGCATCAAAATGATGGAGATACCGCTGGATATACTCCTTGGCCTCTCCGTAAGAAATGCCCAAATCTTCTGCCAGCGAATGGGCGCCGATGCCGTAGATAATGCCGAAGTTCACCGCCTTGGCACCGGAGCGCATCTCAGGGGTGACCTCTTCGGGGATCACGCCGAACACCTGTGCCGCCGTCTGGCGGTGAATATCCTCCCCCGTGTTAAAGGCCTGGCACATGGTGGGCTCCGCCGCCATATGGGCCAGCACCCGCAATTCGATCTGGGAATAGTCCGCATCGCACAGCACCCAATCGGGACGGGCCACAAAGAAGCGGCGCATCTGCCGTCCCAGCTCCGAGCGGACGGGAATATTCTGCAAATTGGGTTCCGACGAGGAAATGCGTCCCGTGCGGGTCTCGGTCTGATTGAACACCGAGCGGATGCGCCCGTCCGGGTCGATCACTTTGAGCAGGCCCTCGCAATAGGTGCCGTTAAGCTTAGTGAGAGTGCGGTATTCCAAGAGCTGAGCCACCACGGGGTGGGCGGTGCGGAGCTTGTCCAGCACCTCCGCGTTGGTGGAATAGCCGGACTTGGTCTTTTTGCCTGCCGGCAGACCCAGATCCTCAAACAGCGCTTTACCCAACTGCTTGGGGGAGTTAAGATTAAACTCATACCCCACCTGCTCCCAGATGGACTGCTGTAACCCCGCAATACGGGCGGACAACTGCTGACCGAAGAGGGTAATACCCTGCCGATCCACCGCCACGCCCTCATTCTCCATAGACGCCAATACGAGGGACAATGGTTGCTCCACCTCCGTGAGCAAATAGGTCATCCCCTGCTCCTCCACCTGAGCGGTCAAGGCATCCGCCAATCGAGGGAAGGTGTGCAGCGGCTCCTCCACGGACAGTCCGTACTCAGTGAGGAGACGCGGCAGAGAATAGTCGGAAGAAAGGGGGTTGAGCAGATAAGCCGCCAGAGCGGTATCCAACACAAATCCTTGGGGCTTCTCCCCCACCGCCAGCAGCGCGCGCAGCAGGGGTTTGGCGTCGTGGGTACGCTTTTTCACCAACGGGTCGCAGAGCAGTGCCGTCAGCTCATCGAAATCAGGAGCAAACCGATCCACCCGCGCCAAACGATCCGCCGTAGCCACCGCCAGCGCCGTGATCTCGTCCCCTTCCACCGTAGCCAACACGTCCATTTGCCCGCTCGCTTTGATTGTGTCTATCAAAGAGGGCATCGCCTCGTTGCCCTCCACGGGCAGGATAACGGCAGGTTCCTCCGCCGCGTGGGCAGGGGCAGTTTGAGGAGACAGATTCAGCTTCTCCATCCATTTATACAGTTCCCATTCCTGCAACAAGGCGGCCAGCTTGGCCTCCTCCATAGGGCGAACAGCATAGGTGTCAGCGGTCAAGTCAATGGGTACCTCACGGCAGATAGTGCCCAGCATACGGCTAAGGTCGGCGCTTTCACGTCCCGCCGCCAGCTTGCCCCGCAGGTTATCGCGGATGTCCAAGGTGTCCAGATTTTCATAAATATAGTCCAGTGACCCGAACCGCTGCATCAGATCCAGCGCCGTCTTCTCTCCTACTCCGGGCACACCGGGGATATTGTCGCTGGTGTCCCCCTGCAAGGCTTTCAGGTCGATAAGCTGGGCGGGGGTGAGACCGTATTTTTCCTTGATAGCGGCAGGGTCGAAGACCACCGTTTCGGGTTGTCCCATTTTGGTCGTAGCCAACAGGACACTCACCCGCTCCCCCACCAATTGCAGGCTGTCCCGATCGCCGGTGGCAATATAGCAGGTATCCCCCGCCACAGCGGCGGCCTTGGACAGGGTGCCCAGAATATCGTCCGCCTCGTAGCCGTCCAGTTCCACCAAGGTCAGCCCCATGGCGGACAAAATATCTTTGAGGGGCTGTAACTGCTGACGCAGTTCCTCCGGCATACCCTTGCGACCCGCCTTGTATTCAGCGTAGGCCTTGTGGCGGAAGGTGGGCGCCTTGCGGTCGAAGGCCACGGCAATATGGGTGGCCTCGGACACGGCGCGCAGACGGGCAAGGATATTGAGAAAGCCGACAATGGCATTGGTGTACCGCCCATCCTTGGTGGTCAGTGCCTTGACTCCGTAAAAGGTGCGGTTGATAATGCTGTTGCCGTCGATAACCAACAGGCGGTTCATAAAATCATCCTTTGCGGTTTGATGGATATAGTATAGCACAAGTCGGGTGGAAATCCAATGGTTTTTGCAAAAAAGGCACACCAAGCAAGGTTCGCTCGGTATGCCTTTCTTATTTTTGTAATGAGATCTCACCCCACGCCGATCTCCTGCATCTTTTGCTCGTGCTCCTCCAGGGTCTCGGAATAGTGGTTGTCAAAATCCTGACCGTAGAAGAAATAGTAATACGGTGAGGGAGTGGGCTCCTGGGCGGCGCGGATGGCCCGCAGACCGGGGTTGCAGATGGGACCGGCAGGCAGGCCGATGCGCTTGCCGCAAGTGTTGTATAAGGGGGCGTATTTCGACTGGTTGTCCACCAAAGGATTGTCGGTGATAAACTCATTGACGTAATCCCGCGTGGGGTCGGCGTTGAGATAGAGAAACTCCGACGGATTATCCAATCGGTTGTGGAAAACCGAGGACACCAACTTCATATGGGTATCGCTACGAGCCTCGCACTCAATAATGGAGGCGAGGATCAGTGTTTCATCCGACAGATCCCCCACCTTCGCCCGATAATTGTTGAGCATCCGAACGAGCACCGCCCGGGGGTCGTCGTTGACATAAAAGCGGTAGGTATCCGGAAAAAGATATCCCTCCATGCGGAAGCATCGGTCCCCACTGACGGGAATAGTAAAGGACTGGGGTGTGTAGTTTTGACTCACCTCATAGAAATCCGCCACACTGCATACACCCTTTTTCTCCAACAGGCGAGCGATCTCCATAAAGGTGTACCCCTCCGGAATGGTCACCGTCACCTCCGCCCGCGCCGTGGTCGTCGTAGTCGTAGTGGTAGTGGTAGTAGTGGCTGTGGTTGTTGCCGAAGTTGTAGCGGTAGACGACGCTGTGGTCGTAGTTGTTGCGGCGGTGTCGGTGGTGGTCGTTGCCTTGGTTGCCGAGGTCGCAGCAGCAGACGATGCGGTGGTGGTAGTCGAGATTACAGGGTTAGGCTCCATCGGCTCCGATGTGGGTGGTTCAGTCTGTCTGTTGCCGCAGCCGCTCCATAGCAGTATGCCACACAAAACCACACAAATAATTGTCTTTGCTCGCACGGTTTTTCCGCATCCTTTCCGGCATAGAGCGCTCACTTAATTTCCTTTATATCATACGGGGTGGTCTGGTACACAAAGTAGTTGAGCCAGTTGCTGTACAGCAGGTTGGCATGAGAGCGCCAAGTGACCATAGGATCCTTGGCGGGGTCATCGTCAGGGAAATAATTCTTAGGTACCGCGGTACCCAGACCCGCTGCCTGATCCCGCAAATACTCATTCTTCAAGGTGTCCGCATCGTATTCCGAGTGACCGGTAATGAAGATCTGCCGTCCACCGGGGGTGGCCACCGCATAAATACCCGTCTCCTCGGAGGAGGCGAGGATCTTCAGCTCCGGCACCGCCGCCACGTCCTCCGTCTTAACGGTGGTATAGCGGCTCTGGGGCACCATAAACACATCGTCAAAGCCACGGAACAGAATGGATCGCTTATAATCCACCGTGTGGGGGAAGATACCGAAATACTTGGCGCCGATGGGATATTTCTGAATACCGTAGTGATAGTAAAGTCCCGCCTGCGCGCCCCAGCAGATATGGAAGGTGCTGGTGACGTGAGTCTTGCTCCACTCCATGATCTCGCAGAGCTCCTCCCAATATTCCACCTCTTCAAAGGGCATCTGCTCCACCGGCGCACCGGTGATGATAAGACCGTCGTAGTGATTTTCCTTTACGTCCGCAAAGGTCTTGTAGAAGGTGAACAGATGCTCCGCCGAGGTGTTCTTGGACACGTGGGAGGTGGTGTGAATAAACTCCATCTCCACCTGCAAGGGGGAATTGCCCAACAGACGGGCCAACTGGGTCTCGGTTTCGATCTTTTTAGGCATCAGATTAAGCAGCAAAATCTTCAACGGACGAATGTCCTGCGTGATGGCGCGGGTCTCGGTCATCACAAAAATATTCTCCTCCGACAGTGTCTGCACCGCCGGCAGATCGTTGGGAATTTTAATGGGCATAAAAATGTCCCTCCCTTCACTTACAAAAACGAAATTACATATTGTCCAGCGCTTGCTTGATATCCGCGATCAGATCCTCGGCATTCTCGATGCCGCAGGAGAAACGCACCAGATCGGGGGCCACACCGGCCGCAGCCAGCTCCGCGTCGTTCATCTGACGGTGGGTGGCGCTGGCGGGGTGCAGGCAGCAGGTACGGGCATCCGCCACGTGGGTCTCGATGGCGGCCAGTCGGAGGTTCTTCATAAAGGACTCCGCCGCCTTGCGACCACCCTTGACACCGAAGCTGACCACGCCGCAGGAGCCGTTGGGAAGATACTTCTGCGCCAGATCGTAGTACTTATCGCCGGGCAAACCGGGATAGGTGACCCAAGCGATGCGATCGTCGCTTTGCAGGTACTCCGCCACCGCCTGACCGTTCTCGCAGTGACGCTTGATGCGCACGTGGAGACTTTCCAGACCCAGATTCAGCAAAAAGGCGTTCTGAGGTGCCTGAATGGAGCCAAGGTCACGCATCAGCTGGGCGGTGGCCTTGGTGATGTAGGCACCCTCCAGGCCGAAGCGCTCGGTATAGGTGACCCCGTGATAACTCTCATCGGGGGTGCACAGACCGGGGAACTTATCGGGATACTTAGTCCAGTCAAACTTGCCGCTGTCCACGATACAGCCGCCCACCGCCGCACCGTGACCGACCATATACTTAGTGGTGGAGTGGGTGACGATGTCCGCGCCCCACTCAAAGGGACGGCAGTTCACGGGGGTGGCGAAGGTGTTGTCGATGATCAGCGGCACGCCGTGGGCGTGGGCCGCCTTGGCAAACTTCTCAATATCCAGCACGGTCAAGGCAGGGTTGGCGATGGTCTCACCGAAGACCGCCTTGGTGTTGGGGCGGAAGGCCGCGTTCAGCTCCTCCTCGGAGCAGTCGGGGGACACGAAGGTGAAGTCGATGCCCATCCGCTTCATGGTGACGGCAAACAGATTGTAGGTGCCGCCGTAGATGGAGGAGGAGGACACCACGTGATCGCCGCAGGAGGCAATGTTGAACACCGAGTAGAAGGAGGCCGCCTGACCGGAAGAGGTCAGCATGGCAGCGGTACCACCCTCCATTTCGCAGATTTTTGCCGCCACCGAGTCGTTGGTGGGGTTTTGCAGACGGGTGTAGAAATAGCCGGAGGCCTCTAAGTCAAACAGCTTGCCCATATCCTCGCTGGTGGCATATTTGAAGGTGGTGGACTGGATCACCGGAATCTGACGAGGCTCGCCGTTTCCGGGGGTGTAGCCACCCTGCACGCATTTGGTTTCCATTTTGTAACTGCTCATATTGTTCATCCTTTCTAAGGAAAATAGCATAAAAATACACAGGTTAATTATAGCCTCTAACCGTTGGCAGTGTCAAGGTTTTTTCTATTGCAATTTATGGCAGGTTATGCTACATTGAGTACATCAACCAAAAAGGAGTGTCCCCTATGATCCCTTCTCCCCTCTACCGCGACCCTATCTACAACGGTGCAGCCGATCCTATGGTCATCCGCAATGAGGAAAACGGCAAATATTATATGTTCTACACCCAGCGCCGCTCCAATCAGCAGGTAGTGGGGGTTACCTATGCCTACGGCACCGCCATCGGTGTGGCCGAGTCGGACAACGGACGGGACTGGCACTATCGGGGCGCATTGGACCTGAACTTTGAGTTCGGGCACAACACCTTTTGGGCACCCGAAATCGTCTATGACGAGGCAGGTCAGCTCTATCATATGTACGTGACCTATATTCAGGGCATCTATACCCGTTGGGAGGGAGTCGCCACCTTGGAGCATTATACCTCCCCCGATCTGTTCTGTTGGAAGCATATCGGCTCCTTGTCCTTCGGCTCCTCCCGCATCATCGACCCCGCCATCTTCCGCCTGCCCGACGGCACCTGGCGGATGTGGTATAAAGATGAGCGGCAAAACTCCTGCACCTGCTATGCCGACAGCCGCGATCTGTATAACTGGGAATACCGAGGCGTCGCCACCAACGACTGCTGTCAGGAAGGACCCAACGTGTTTGCACTGGGCGGCTACTACTGGATGATCGCGGATGTATGGGACGGTCTGGCAGTGTACCGCTCCGACGACCTGACCCATTTTGCGCGGCAAAGGAAGAACCTGCTCCAAGAGGCCGGCACCCGCGACAGCGACTGCGGTCACGGATCCCACGCGGACGTATTCACCGTAGACGGCAAGGCCTACATTGTGTATTTCACCTATCCCTATCCCGACACCGACCCCCTCGTCAGCGTGGTGCAGATGGCCGAGGTGCGGGTGGAGGACGGGCAGCTCACCTGCCTGCGGGACGACAGTCCCGACGTGGATTGGCCCCGTTAAACCGACGGGAAATCCCTACGGGAAATAAAATAAAACATTTTCCAAAAAACACTTGACTTTTACACGCGGTATAGGGTATACTATGTGAGCGCTGTGAGGCGCACCCATATATCGCGGGGTGGAGCAGGGGTAGCTCGTCGGGCTCATAACCCGAAGGTCGGAAGTTCGAATCTTCCTCCCGCAACCACAAAAAGGCAAGGCACACCGAAAGGTGTGCCTTGTTTTTTTGTCGCTGTGAGTTTGAAATGAGAACTTCTGAAAAGGCAACGCCTTTTCTTAGGTTTTGCGCTTAGCACAACCTGCGACAAGCACCACCTCGGCGCAAAACCGAAGTTCAGAATCTTCCTCCCGCAACCAAAATGAAAACACAGGAGTTCCGTTGGAACTCCTGTGTTTTTTGCTTTTTATGCCCTGATGCCAATTAACGCCAAAATTCGTCTGACGCCGGTTTTGACGCCAAAGCCGACGCCGATGTGTGGCAAATCGCTTTTTCAAATACATTTTACGGACAACGCGGTATGAACTGGAAACAGAAAGAGTATACAGGTCAGCCGTTTAAGCCCATACCACCCCTTTATGGTCATCAAGCGGTTTGCGGTGCACACTTGCATTCGGTACGGATTTGATGTACAATAACCATAATTTCAACAAAGGAAACAACGCATATGAAAAAATGTTGCTTGTTATTGGTTCTGCTGCTACTGCTGACAAGCTGCGGCAAAGTAGCCAACATTTCAAAAACCGACATCCCACAAACACCGCCGTCTCAGCCGGTCACGGTGGACATCTACGCCATTAACGATCTGCACGGCAAACTGGCGGACACCGCCAGCCAACCCGGCGTAGACGAACTCTCCGCCTATCTTCGCCAAGCGCAGCAGACGGGCAACACCCTCCTGCTGGCCACCGGCGACATGTGGCAAGGCGCGGCAGAATCCAACCTGACCGGCGGTCTGATCGTCACCGAGTGGATGAACGAACTGGGGTTTGCCGCCATGACCATGGGTGGCCACGAGTACGATTGGGGTGAGGAGCAGATCCGCCGCAATCACGCGCTGGCGCAGTTTCCCTTCCTCGGCATCAACATTTACGACCGCGCCACCGATCAGCGGGTAGACTATTGCCAAAGCTCCGTCGTGGTGGAGGTGGAGGGGGCGCAGATTGGCATCATCGGCGCCATCGGTAACTGCTACTATTCCATCTCCCCCGAACATACTCGAGACATCTATTTCAAGACCGGTGACGCTCTAACCAATCTGGTGAAAGCGGAATCCGAAAAGCTCCGTGCCGAGGGGGTGGATTGTATTATCTACACCCTGCACGACGGCTATGACCAATCCGCCACCGACGGCACGGTCAGCGACACGGATCTGAAGGAGTATTACG
>JAZOWI010000064.1:0-5358 GCA_045659145.1 Acutalibacteraceae bacterium
CGCAGCACTCCAGACCCATCTCCTCAAGGATGGCAGCCACGCTGTCGCCCACCGCCGGGGTGGGTGCCAGGGAAAGATCCACAATGCCGAAGGGTACGCCGAGCCGCCGGGAGGCTTCCTGGGCCACCAGCTGACCCATCCGAGTGATCTTGAAGGCGGTCTTTTTGATGATCTCCGCGATCTCGCTCAGGTCCTTATCGGGACCTGCCTTTGCCAGTGCCGCCCGCACCACACCGGGGCCGGAAACGCCCACGTTGATGACACAATCCGGCTCACCCACACCGTGGAAAGCACCCGCCATAAAGGGGTTGTCCTCCGGCGCGTTGCACAGCACCACCAACTTAGCGGGACCGATGCAACCGCGGTCCGCGGTGCGCTCAGCAGCCTGACGGACAACACGTCCCATCAGCGCCACCGCATCCATATTGATACCCGCTTTGGTGGAGCCCACATTCACCGAAGCACAAATATGCTCGGTGACCGCCAACGCTTCGGGAATGGCCTCGATCAGCTCCCGATCACCGGCGGAAAAGCCCTTCTGCACTAAGGCGGAGAAGCCGCCCAAGAAGTTAACGCCGCAGGCCACTGCCGCCCGCTCCAAGGTGAGCGCCAGCTTGACCGCATCCCGATCGCGGCAACCCGCCAAAATAATGGCCGCCGGCGTGATGGAGATGCGCTTATTTACAATGGGAATACCCAATTCTTTTTCAATCGCTTCGCCCGTCTTGACCAGATCCTTGGCGCAACGGGTGATCTTTTCGTACACTCTATCGCACACCACATCAATGTCGCTGTCGCAGCAATCTAACAAGGAAATGCCCATGGTGATGGTGCGCACGTCCAGGTTTTCTTCCTGGATCATAGTGATCGTTTCCAGTATATCTCTGCCGTTTAACATATCTTTACTCCTCAGATGGTATGCATCGCATCAAAGATCTCTTCGTGCATACAATGAATCACCAGACCGTTGGCACGACCCAACTCCATCATCTCATCCACCAATCGGGTGAAGGGAATGTCGCAAGCAGAAATATCCACCATCATAATCATAGCAAACACATCCTGCAAAATCGACTGAGTCACCTCAATAACATTGATATGATGATCGCTGCAACTACCCGACACCTTCGCCAGAATACCTACCGCGTCTTTACCCACAACCGTAATAACCGCACGCATCGGCACAAACCTCCTTGATTGTTACATTATTGACAAGATTATAACACAACTCCTTCCCTAAGTAAAGAGAAAAAGAAGGCAAAACACGCATATTTTCCGCATGAATGCGCATACTCCCATTGTCCCCTTAAAATTAGCGGAAAGGAGAATCTCTATGCTGAGCAAACTGGCTCTTATCATCACCATTATCGGTGCTCTCAACTGGGGCAGCATCGGTCTGTTCCAATTCGATCTGGTGGCATGGATCTGCGGCGGTGCCGGCAGTCTGTTGGCCCGCATCATCTACACCGTTGTGGCGCTGGCCGGTATTTGGTGCATTACCCTGCTGTTTATGCCCGATCGACACACCGACTGACACCGCACATAGAAAAACCCACCCTCTGCCGTGAAGCAGAGGGTGGGTTTTTGTTCTGTATCCAAGAAATCTTATTTCTTAATATCCTTCCAGTAAGCAGCAAAAGCCTGTTCGGTCTTATTATCACCGGCTATGTAATAGGTGGTATCTTTGATGGCGTCGGGCAAATACTGCTGGCGCACCCAATGGTCGGCAAAATCGTGGGGATATTGATAAAATTGTCCCTTATTCACCACGTCGTCACCGTCGTAGTGCTTATTTTGCAGAGTGCGGGGCACGGCACCGCTTCTCCCCTTCTGCACGTCCGCCATAGCCTGATTGATGGCGTTGTAGACGGCGTTGGACTTAGGCGCCTGACACACCAGCACCACCGCATTGGCCAAGGGGATCCGCGCCTCCGGCAGACCCACTTGCAGGGCGGTATCCACCGCCGCCTTCACAATGGGAATAATCTGCGGATAGGCCAGTCCCACGTCCTCGTTGGCGCAGACCAACAAGCGGCGACAGGCGGAAGGCAGGTCTCCCGCCTCCAACAGTCGCGCCAAATAGTGCAGGGCCGCGTCGGGACCGGAGCCGCGCATAGATTTTTGATAGGCAGAAACGATGTCGTAATGATCGTCACCCTCTCGGTCATACCGCATAGCGCTGCGCTGGGCCAGTTGCGCCGCGGTTTCCACGGTGACGGTCACGTTCCCCTCGTCATCGGTATCCCCAGCCAACACACACAGTTCCACCGCATTGAGGGCCTTACGCACGTCACCGCCACAGGAGGCGGCAATATGAGCACAAACGCCCTCCTCAATAGTGATGGTGCGGTTTTGTTCCTGCTGTAAGAAGGCAAACCCACGCTCCACTGCCTGCTGAATGTCCTGTGCCTCCACCTGCTTGAACTCAAACACAGTGGAGCGGGACAAAATGGCGTTGTAGACGTAAAAATAGGGATTCTCCGTGGTGGACGCGATCAGGGTGATCCGCCCGTTCTCGATATATTCCAGCAACGTCTGTTGTTGACGTTTGTTGAAATACTGGATCTCATCCAGATACAACAAAATGCCGTTCATACCGGCAAAGGTGTCCAGTTCTTCCACCACGGCCTTAATATCCGCCGTGGAGGCGGTGGTGCCGTTAAGCTTATGCAGGTGCATATCCGTCTGCTGGGCAATGATCCGCGCCACCGTGGTCTTGCCCACACCGGAGGGACCGTAAAAAATCAAGTTGGGAATGTGCCCCGATTCCATAATATTACGCAACGCCTTGCCCTCACCGAGGATATGGCGCTGACCCACCACCTCGTCCAAGGACGACGGGCGAATGCGATCCGCCAAGGGTGTATTCACGAGAATCCCTCCTTCCTAAGTTATCGTTATTATCATACCTGCAAACCGCCTATCTGTCAAGTTTTTCCCACAGAGAGAAAATTGACAGACTGTGACGAATGTGATAATATTAATTGACCTTAGGAGGTGGGAATCATGACCAAAAAGCAACGCGCTGAAGCCGCAATTACGGCACTGAAAGAGCAGTATCCCGATGCCATCTGTTCTCTGACTGCAGATAATCCGTTGCAACTACTGATCGCTACCCGTTTGTCTGCTCAATGCACCGATGCCCGTGTTAATTTAGTGACTCCCGCCCTCTTCGCCCGCTTTCCCACACTGGACAGTCTGGCGCAAGCGGCGCCGGAAGAGGTAGGTGAATACATCCGTTCCTGCGGCCTGTATAAGACAAAGGCGCAAGACATCGTGGCCATGTGCCGTATGCTGCGGGATGTATACGACGGGGTGATCCCCGACACAGTGGAGGAACTAACCAAGCTCCCCGGTGTGGGACGCAAGACTGCCAATCTAGTCTGCGGTGATGTATACGGCAAACCGGCGGTGGTGGCGGATACCCATTGTATCCGCATCTGCGGACGGCTGGGACTCACCGACAGCAAAGACCCGTATAAAGTGGAGATGCAACTCAAAAAGCTGCTCCCACCTACCGAAAGCAACGATTTCTGCCATCGGCTGGTGCTGTTCGGGCGAGAGATCTGCTCTGCCCGTTCCCCCCAATGCCCTGCTTGTCCCCTACGCGACGTTTGCCCCTCGGCGCAGCAGTAAACGGCGGCTGACACGATAGAGAGGTAGCGCAAACGCGCTTAAAATCAGCCATAGAAGGGTGTAAAGTAAACATACTTGCCCCCATAAATTGCACCGTTTATGGCTGTAATCCCACACACCCAGTTTAAGCCAGCGGTTAAGGATGCATCCGCTGACCAATTCCACGGCGGTGACCGCGAACGAGCACAGGGCACAACGACCCAGCAGGGGTTTGTTCTGATACCGTTCATGGATTTTTCCAATAAGCAAAAAACACAGACCGCCTACGGCAAACATACTGGGATGGGTGCGTCCTCGCCACACCATCTCGATACCCGTATAACCCAGACCGCCCACAGTAAACAATCCCCATTGCAAACGACGTTTTTGATTCTTAGACATAACAAACCCTCCCCATCGAAGTATGGGGAGGGTCTTCTTTATCTATACATTCCTTTTTCGCCCTTCCCATCGGGAACGGGTCATAAGGTTCACGTGTCCCGTGCGGATATCTCCCAGCAGAGGGACTTCCAGTCCTTCGGTGGTATGGTGATACACAAATCCGCACTTCTCCTGCACACGGCGGGATTTCTCATTTCCGTCGTAATAGCCACACCACACGGTGCGCATCCCCAACTCCTCAAAGGCATAATCAAGCAAGGCTTCCACCGCCTCGGGGATAATACCTTGACCCCAATAGGGCTTGCCCAGCCAATATCCTAACTCGCACTCATCCGCACGATCGGTCATATCCGTCTGCTCCCCCATTTTCAGTCCCACGCTGCCGATAGGCGTGCCCTCTTCCCGCAGGCATACCGCATAGGTGCCCTCGGCAGACAACACAGAGCGAATGATCTCACGGCTGTTCTCCACATCGGTATGGACAGGCCATCCGGCAGCAGGACCTACGTCGGGGTCGCAGGCGTACCGATAGAGGGATTCCGCATCCTCCTGCCGCCACGGGCGCAACAACAGCCGCTGTGTGAGAATCGTTTGTTTCATACCGCCACCTCTTTCAATAGCAACAGTATACCACAAACAAGGTCTGGATACAACAGCAAAAAGCGCCCTGCCGATAAGCAGGGCGCTTTCTTTTATAGGATTATGAGATTACTGTACGTTCTGCGCGTACAGATCACCCAGACGCACCAGATGCTCGTAACGAGCCATCGCGGTGGCCTCCGCCTTCTCGAACAGCTCGTTGGCACGCTCGGGGAAGGAACGGGTCAAAGAGGCATAGCGGGCCTCGTTGAGGATGAAGTCACGGTAGCTGGTGGTGGGAGCCTTGCTATCCATGGTGAAGGGGTTCTTGCCCTCCGCCTTAGCCGCAGGGTTGAAGCGGAACATATTCCAGTAACCGCAATCCACAGCCTTCTTCATCTCGGCCTGGCAGTTGACCATACCACCCTTGATGGAGTGCATCTCGCAGGGAGAGTAACCGATGATCAGAGAGGGACCCGGATACGCCTCAGCCTCGGCGATAGCCTTGATGGTCTGGTTCATATCGGCGCCCATAGCGATCTGAGCAACGTACACGTAGCCGTAGCTCATAGCGATCTCGGCCAAGCTCTTCTTGCTGATGGCCTTACCGGCGGCAGCAAACTGAGCCACCTGACCGATGTTGGAAGCCTTGGAGGCCTGACCGCCGGTGTTGGAGTACACCTCGGTATCGAAGACCATCACATTGACATCCTCACCGGAAGCCAGCACGTGGTCCAGACCGCCGAAGCCGATATCGTAGGC
>JAZOWI010000065.1:0-20537 GCA_045659145.1 Acutalibacteraceae bacterium
CTTTCTGCGTTAGCAGAAAATTTCACAATTCACGATAGTGAATTATTTCATATTTTCCGTAAGGAAAATATTTCATTAAAATCTATCACTCCGCCAACGGCACAATATCACTTAAATCTCCGTCAAGACGGATCCGAACGACCGAAAGTACGATATATCTTGTTTGATTTATTGTTTTATGCAACTCATCCCCTGTTAAAAAACACGAATAAAATAGCGAAGATCAGAGATAAACAAGTAGCCTAACCATCTGAAACGGCAAGAAAGCCCCGATGCAAACAGCATCGAGGCTTTCTTTTTATCCTTGCTTATCCGATCTCTTCCAAATACCTACGCAGGTTGGCCAGTCCTTTGTTGATACCTTCGAAGCAATCCTCAGGTCCTTCAAACTCCAAACTGACCCAGCCGTCGTAGCCGGCTTTTTTGAGAATCGCCAGGCACCGCTTCACCGGCACGCTGCCGTTGCCCACCCAGGTGCACCGAATATGGCGGCAACCGCGGGTCTCGATGGTATTGGACACATCCTCGGCGTCCTCGGGGAGCAGCAGCATATCCTTGGCGTGGACGTGCACCGCATAGGGTGCCACGCGGGATACCGCCGCGGCATTGTCCTCATCCACGCAACTGAAATTGCCCACGTCCACCAGCAAACCGTAGTTATCGTGCCCTACGGCGGTGAACAGCCGCTCCATACGGTCGCTGTCCTGCGCCAGCATTCCGTGGTTTTCGGTGCAGGTGCGCACCCCTTTTTCCGCAGCATAGGCGGCGATCTGTCGGGCATTGGCCGCCACGGTGGGCAGCATACCGTCAAAGCTGCGGCCCTCGCCGCTTTTGTTCAGACCCCAGCAGGCATCGTGGCGCATCACGGGAGCGCCCAGCGCCGCCGCCACATCCACCTGCCCCTTGACCCGCGCCACTTCCGCCGCATCTGCCTCCGCAGAGCCCTGATACAGGTTGGCACCGATGGAATAGGCCACCACCGGCAGATCGACCGCTTCGGCACGGGCGCGGATCTCGGCGGCATAGGCTAATTGTTGCTCCAAAGTAGGCCTTTCACAGGGTTGCAGGTCAGTAAACTCCACCCCGTCAAAGCCCATTTCCTTGGCCTTTTCCACCGCGTCCGCCTGGGTCATTTTCCCTTGCCAAACAGCCTGGGAAAAGGAGTAGGCGCTGACTGCTATTCTCATAGAGTCACCTCGTGACCGGTAGCCGCCGACTCATACGCAGCGGACAGGATGCGCATCAGCTCATAGCCGTCCTGAGCAGGGGACATACACTCACACTTGCCGAAGATGCAATCAATGTAGTGGTTGATTTCGTTCTCAAACAAACCGCCAAAAGAGAGCGCCGTCTCTGCCTTCAAGCGGGTATCGGTCATATAGCCGTTCTGCACACTCATCAGCTCCAGCTCGGGATCCAGCTTGGCACCGCCCTTGGTGCCGAACAGCTCGATGGTGCCTCGGTTGTCCTCTTTCATATTCAGGCAGAAGGAGGTCTCCAGATTCAGCACCGCGCCGTTGTCGAAGCGGATCATAGCCACCGCCAGATCCTCCACATCACACGAATCGTTGTCCGACGCATCCACGGAGGTATATTCCACCTTGGTTTTCAGGCCGGGGCGATTGCCCAGCTTATGGAAGGTGGCTCCGTAGACCGACACCGGCTTGGGATTGCCCATAGCAAAACGGGCAAAGTCGATGACGTGCACACCCAGATCGATCAGCGGGCCGCCGCCGGAACGGGCCTTGTCGCTGAACCAGCCGCCGGGATTACCGTTGCGGCGCAGATAGGTGACCTTGGAATAGTACAGGTCACCGAAATAATCCTTGTCAATGAAATCCCGCAGGATGGTCATATCGTTGCCGTAACGGCGGACGAAACCGATCATCAACAGCTTGCCGCTCTCCTTGGCGGCCTCCATCATAGCGGCGGCCTCGTCGGCGTTCATCGCCATAGGCTTCTCGCACAATACATGTTTGCCGGCTTTCAGTGCGGCGATGGTGCAGGCCGCGTGGGCACAGTTCCAGGTGCAGACACTGACCGCGTCCAGCTCGGGCAGCGCCGCCATCATCTCATTAACATCCGTATACAGGCGGGTGATTCCGTGTTTCTCACCCTGACTTTTCAGTTGATCGGGGTTGATGTCGCAAAAGGCATAGATCTCCACCGCGGGATTCTTGCGATAGGCTGCAATGTGAGTCTGGGCGATACCGCCCACACCGATGATACCGATTTTGAGTTTTTCCATTGTTTAACCCTCCTGCATGGTTTTTTTCAGGAAATCCACCGCCATGGCAATGTCGGCGGCAGGATTGTCACCCACTTCTCGCTCAATGGTCAGGAAGCCCTTGTAGCCAATGTCGTCCAGTGCCCGCAGATATTTAGGGAAGTTCACCGCACCGGTACCCAGAGGCAGCTCGCGATACGCCTCATCCTCACCGATGTCATCCGGCAGCGGAATGTGGGCGTAAATGTTGTTGGGATCGTCCCGACGGATCATCACGCCGTCCTTGGCATGGGTATGGACGATATAATCCTTCAATATGTACACCGACTCCGCCGGATCTTCCCCGATACACATAGCCAGGTTGGCGGGGTCAAAATTGACGCTGACACCCTTGGACTGCAAGCTGTCCAAAAAACGGCACAACACCGCCGCAGGTTCGGGACCGGTCTCCACCGCAAAATGAGCGCCCACGCTGTCCGCATACTCTGCCAGCTCGCGGCAGGCCTTAGCCATGATCTCAAAGCGGGGATGATTCACATCCTCCGGCACCACACCGATGTGGGTGGTGACGATGTTGGTGCCCAGATCCAGCGCCAGATCCACGATGCGCTTGGATTTCTCCACCAACGCAGGGTTGAGCTCCGGATCGGTAAAGCCCCGACCCAGATCGCCGCACAGAGCGGAGAACCGCAGACCGTAGCCCTCCTCCACCAGTTTGCGCAGTTCGCGCCGCTTGGCGGCATCCATCTCCTCCGGAGAGGTCGCGCCGTAGGTGGCATACATCTGCATGCCTTGCACGCCCAGCTTAGCGGCGGCCGCAATGGCCTCCTTCAAGGGCAGGCGGAATGAGTCAACAATTACACCGATAGGAAAACGATACATAGCTTTGTTCCTTTCTTATATGGTTTTTGCCTATTGCATTTCCGTTATTTGTATTATATAATACAAATAATCGGATTTCCATCGTGAATATTGCGGTATATTTGTATTTTATTGCTTTTTAGGAGGTGCCGTATGTCCGACGCCGTTTATGAACACCACCCGTATGAAAACCCTCAGCTACCCTTCCTCTGCCATCGGGACAAGATCCGTCGCACAGACTTCTTCACCCTTCACTGGCACGAGCATCTGGAGTTCCTCCACGGACTGTCCGGCTCCGCTCAGGTGGGGGTGCTTCACCACCCGTTGGAAGTGGGAAACGTAGTGGTGGTCAACTCGGGCGAACCTCACAACGTGTGCTCCGCCACCGAGTCGGTCTATGACTGCCTGATCGTCAACGCCGCCTTCTGCCGAGAGAACGGATTGGATGCAGAGGCTATGTATTTTTCTCCCTCCATCGCGGATCCGGAGGCGGGACGGCTCCACGCAGAGGCCTGTGCTGCGCTCAGAGCAGTGGGTCCTTTGCAAGTGCTTCGCGCCCGTATGGCGGTGCTGCGGTTCCTCCTCTATTTGTGCGAGCATCACACCTCCGACCGCCAACTGTACGCGGACAACACTTCCTCCGACGCCATCAAAAAAGCGGTGCGCTATATCCGCCGCCATTACAGTCAACCCATCACGCTGGACGATGCCGCCGCCGCCGCGGGACTGAGCCGTTACTACTTCACACGGGAGTTCCGTCGGGTCACCGGTCAGAGCTTTGTGCAATATCTCAACGCCCTGCGGTGCGAAAAAGCCATTCCTCTTCTACACAGCGGCCACTCGGTCACCGAGGTGTGCTATGCCTGCGGTTTTCGGGATCTGGCTTATTTTTCCAGAACGTTCAGCAAGATCACCGGTCAGGCGCCCTCGTCTTTGCGCCGCATGCCGTCCTCTGTCACGTGATGTTTGTACGGCTATCACATTGACAGTCGACAGGAAAACCAATATAATAAAGATACTTAACGGTAGGAGGTCGTGATTATGACAGAAACGTGGATCTGGTTGCCGCAAGAGACCTATCCTGAGCGCCAAACCACCCGCATCTGCGCCTTTGAAGGGGATGCGGAAAAAAGCAACTATTCGGTAGCGGAGTTTGTCCGCACCTATTGCTTCGATAAAGAAATCACCTCGGTGGCGCTGCGGTTCAGCGGCGATACCACCTTTGATCTGTACTGCAACGAAAACTTTATCGCTACCGGTCCCACCTGCGTGGGCGGCGACTTTATCTGCAATGACCTGCCCCGTCCCAATTTCTACGCCACCGAAACCACCATCACCCCTGCGGGCAACACCCTCAACTTCTATGCCCGTGTCAAAATGATGCCGGTGCGCATCTGCGACTATTCCAAGACCCACGGCGGCTTTATGCTGTGCGGCACCGTCACCTTCGCCGACGGCAGCACCGTAGAAATCACCACCGACGAAAGCTGGATGACCCGCTACAACGGCGCCTACTACCGCCCCAGCCACTTTGACGGGCGCATCGCCCCCGACCCCTATGTGACGGCACAGGTGACCGAGGATATTTGGCACGCGGATACGGCCCCTCTTCCGCCCCGCACCGAGACCCTTTTGACCCCTGACGGCGGAGTGCTGTGTCTCACCCCTCACCAAGAGACCACCGTCATCCTGCCGCTGGATATGGTGTATGCGGGGTATCTGTCTCTCTCCGCCGAGGGGGAGGGCACCGTCACCGCCGGCATCAATTTCCGTGAGTTAGAGGAAGACGGCGACTACGAAGAGGTCATACTGCACGGCAACCAGTCCTATCGGGGACTGGAACTGCACTCCGCCGGCAATCTGAAAGTCTATCTGCGCAACGACTCGGACACCGCCACCCACGTGACGGTGGGGTATATCAACACCCACTACCCTACCCCTTACTGCGCGGTGACCAAAACCAGTGACGAACTGCTCAACAAAGTATTAAAGGTGTGCGCCCACACCCTTAAACAGTGCCGTCAAACCATTCATCTGGACAGCCCCCGCCACTGCGAGCCCTTGGCCTGCACCGGCGACTACTACATCGAGAGTCTGATGACCGCCTTCTCCTACGGTGATATGACACTGGCGTCTCTGGATGTAGTACGCACCGCCTTGTTGCTGGAACAGAACGACGGACGGATGTTCCATACATCGTATAGTCTTATTTGGGTGCGGATGCTGTACGACGTGTACCGCATCACCGGTGACCGAAGTCTGCTGACCCAATGTGAAAAGGCGCTGGATCTGCTGCTGAACCGTTTTACCACCTACATCGGGGACACGGATCTTATCGAAAATCCGCCCGATTATATGTTTGTGGACTGGGTGTATGCCGACGGCTTCTCCATGCACCATCCCCCCAAGGCACTGGGGCAGACCTGCCTGAATATGTTCTACTTCGACGCGCTGAAATGGGCCGGTCTTATTTATGAAGAATTAGGTCGTGCCGCCGATGCCGCTCTCTGCGATAAAAAACGGGACGCCCTGCGCACCGCCATCAACACGCACTTGTACGATAAGGAGCGGGGCCTCTATTGCGAGGGCCTCAACACTCCCACCCCCGAAAGTTATATCCGTTATTATATGCCGCAGAACACCCATAAGCGGTATTTCCGTAAGCAGGGCAACATACTGGCCGTCTACACGGGGGTGTGCGGCGACGAAACGGCCCGTGCCATCTTGAAAGCCATTATGGAAGATGATTGCGACGGAGATTATCAGCCCTATTTCGCCCACTATCTGTTAGAGGGCATCTACCGCTTAGGGATGCGGGACACCTATACTATGCCCGTGCTGGATCGCTGGCGCGCTCCCGTGCTGGAATGCGACAAGGGACTGGTGGAAGGCTTCCTCCCTCCCGAGCAGGGCTATGTGTTCGACCACAGCCACGCCTGGGGCGGTACCCCCCTCTACTCCCTGCCCAAGGCGCTGTTAGGGTTGGAGATCCTTAAACCCGCTTACAAGGAGATTGCTCTGAGCCCCTCGCTGTTGGGGCTCAAACAGGCTCGCGTGGAGCTGCCCACTCCTTACGGCACCCTCGTCTGTGAACTGGAAGAGGGCCAAGAACCTCGCATCACCCATCCCGATGAGATGACCGTTCATCTGAGATAAAGAGAGGAAGACGAGAATGGATATTTTGGATAACAATCCCCATACACATTACGTTTACAAGAACACTCCCCAACGAGATCTGCAATTGACCTGCGTTCAGCCGGCTAACAAGGTGTATGACAAGGCACCTTTATACTTTGTTCTGCCCGGCGGCGGCTGGTATGTGGAGGAGCGGCTGGGTATGCTCAATTACGCCCGCGTATCTGTAAACGCTTTGTTGGCGGCTGGATTTATAGTGGTGACCACCGACTATCGAGTCACCCCCGAGGGCGTATTTCTCGACGATATCGTAACCGATTGCTTTGATGCGCTCCGCTTTGTGGTACACCACGCGGACGAGTGGGGTATCGACCGAGATCGCATCTTCATCTCCGGCCACTCGGCGGGTGCCCATCTGGCGCTGATGATCGGTATGAGTAAGGGAGACGCCTTCCGCACCCCCGACTCCTACAAGGACCCCTACACGGTGCGCGGCATCGCCCCTATGAGCCCTATCACCGACCTGACCGACGAGGATGCTATGCGATTTAACCACGGCTATCTGTTTCCCGATCCCCAAAACGAGCAGGAGCGGCTGCGGGTCAGCCCCATCACCTATGCCGACGCGGACACCCCCGACACCCTGCTGTGCGCGGGCACCAGCGACTATCACGTACTGCCCCGCCATTCCGAGAAGCTGTTTGACAAGCTGGTGGCGGCCGGTGCCAACACCCGCCTGCTGTACTCCATCGCGGGCGGTCACGGCTTTGAGCCGATGCACTACGGTGTGGAGCCGGTCCCCGGTATGCCCGGTGTGCAGGAAGAGATCACCAAGTTCATTCTGGAAAGGGTATAAAAAAAGAGTCCGACCCGCAATAACGCGCGGATCGGACTCTTTTTCTTGGAGATTATACGCCGAAGACCAGCCAGATGTAAATGTAGGCCGGCACGATGGCGGCAAAGGTGAAGGGAATACCGATCTTGAAGAAGTCCGCATTCTTCACCTCGTGACCCGCCTTGCGCAGGATACCAATACCGGTAATGTTAGCAGAAGCGCCGATAGGGGTGCAGTTGCCGCCCAGAGTAGCGCCGGACAGCAGACCGAAATACAGCGGAATACCCACCAGCAGGGGATCCACACCCAGCCCGGGTGCCATCTGCGCCGCCAGACCGCCGATGACCGGGATCATGGTCGCCACATAGGGGATGTTGTCGATAAAAGCCGAGATGAGCACCGACGCCCACACGATCACGGTATACAGCAGGAACAGGTTGCCGCCGCCCATCTGCGCCAGCAGACCCGCCAGCGCGTCGATAACGCCCTCGTGGGTGATGGCGCCGATCATCAGGAACAGACCAACCAACAGGCCCAACGTCTCAAAGTCAATGGCCTTGAGGGGACCGGTCAAGGCGGTGACGTTCTTGTTGCGGATGACATTGTAAATAAGACCGATCACCAGCATCACGCAAGCGATAATGCCGTTGATCTCTGCCGGCAGATTCCAGCTGTCGGGGGCAAAGGAGGCACCTGCCAGCAGAGCAATGGTGCCCACCAGCAGCACGGTGGGAACGTAGTCGGTGACCGGGGTCAGCGCACCGTTTTTGTCGATGGGATCCTTGTCCTTGCGGAACAAAAACCACACGATCAGAGCGGACAGCACCGCGCCCAGCTCCACCGCGAAGAAGATGGAGAGCTTGCCCTGATACCAGAAGAAATCAAGGAAGCTCATATCCAGCGCCGAGCCCAGCATAATGGCGGTGGTATCACCCACCAGCGTGGCGGCACCCTGCAGGTTAGAGGATACCGCGACAGCAATGATAAAGGGCACCGGATTGGTGTTGAGTTTTTTGCAGATAGCCAGCGCGATAGGTGCCACCATCAGCACCGTCGCCACGTTATCTACAAAGGCGGATATGATGCCGGCAAACAGCGCCAACGCCACTGCCGCCCACTGGACGGTGGGGATCTTCCGCATCAGCAGGTCTGCCAGGCGGGCAGGCATCTGGGAGTCGATGAACAGCTGCACCAGGCCCATGGTGCCGGCAATCATCAGCAACACGTTAAAGTCCAGCGCACCCAGAATATCACCCAAGGGCAGCATACCCAGCGCAATAAACAGCACACCGGAGGCCACCGCAATATAGGGGCGGTACTTGCCGAAGGCGATCATCAACACATAAGTAACAGCAAAAATCAAAATAGCCGGGAGCATAGATGTTTCCTCCTTTTAATATATACATAACAGATTTATTATGCCATAACCCGACAAAAAGGTCAAGTGTTTCAAGGATTGCCAAGTGGATAAAAATATGGTATGCTGGCAAAAAAGGGAGGTAAAATGATGAACTTTCTGAAAATCGCACAGACGCGGCAGTCCTGCCGCCGCTACGACCCTGCCCGTGAGGTGGAAAAGGAGAAAATGGACGCCCTGCTGGAAGCGGTGCGGCTGGCCCCCTCCGCCTGCAACGGACAGCCCTATCACCTGACCGTGTGTCGAGGAGATACCGCCAAACAGGTAGCCAAGGCCACAACGGGTATGGGCCTCAATACGTTTGCCGCCGAGGCGCCGGTGCTCATCGTCCTGTCCGAGGAGCCCTACACCAAGACCGCCGCCTTGGGAGCGAAAGTCAAGGGCAACGACTATCGCTCCATTGACATCGGCATCGCCGCGGCCTATCTCACCGCCGAAGCAACAGCGCAGGGTCTGGGCACCTGCATCCTTGGGTGGCTGGACGATAAAAAGATCCGTCAAGTCTGCGGGTTGGAGCATCCCGTGCGGCTGGTGGTGACCGTAGGCTATGCTGCCGACACCCCGCGGGAGAAAAAGCGGAAGAAAACAGAGGAATTGGTAACGGAATTGAAATGAGGCGACACCCGCCCCGCGGGGCGGCTGTTTCTTTATGCTCTTTTGTTTTAAGATTACACAAAAGGGCACTCTTCATCAGTAAGAAAGTTGTTTAATTTATAACTTGTTTTTTCGAATACGGAAGAGTATAATACAAAACGCTTTTAAGATATACTATATTCGAAAGAAGGCACTTGTATGCAAATGTTACTGAGCTTGTCAGTGGCACTGTTTGCCGGTCTGATGCTCTCCCGCCCCGCCAAAATGCTGAAACTCCCCGCCGTGACCGCCTACTTGGTAGCGGGCATCCTCGTGGGTCCCTACGTGCTGGGACAATTGGGTGTCCCCGGTCTGGGCTTTATCAGTATGGCGGACATTAAAACATACAGTCTGCTCAGCGATGTGGCGTTGGGCTTCATCGCCTTCTCCATCGGTAACGAGTTCCGTCTGGCGACCCTCAAACAGACCGGCCGTCAGGCCACCGCTATCGGCATCCTGCAAGCCGTGGCCGCCACGGTGTTGGTGGATGCCGCCCTCATCGGTCTGCACTTCCTCATTCCCGACAAGTTGCCTCTCCCCAGCGCCATCGTGCTGGGCGCTGTGGCCTCCGCCACCGCGCCTGCCGCCACCCTGATGGTGGTGCGCCAGAACAGGGCCACGGGTCCCCTCACCGACATTCTGCTGCCCATCGTGGCGCTGGACGATGCGGTGGGTCTGGTGCTGTTTGCCGTGTCCTTCGGTGTGGCTAAGGCCCTCATCAGCGGTCAGGTGGACCTGCTCAGTGTGGTGCTGGAACCGATACTGGAAGTGGTGCTGAGTCTGGCACTGGGTGCCCTGATGGGCTTTTTGTTCAGCTTCTTCGAGCGGTTTTTCCATTCCCGCTCCAAGCGACTGGCCATGTCGGTGACCTTCGTACTGCTGACGGTGGCGCTATCCATGGTGCGGTTTGAGATAGGCGGCGTGCACATCGCTTTCTCCTCCCTGCTGGTGTGTATGATGCTGGGCACCATCTTCTGTAACGTGTGTGATTTCTCCGAGGAACTGATGGATCGGGTAGACCGCTGGGTGGCCCCCCTCTTCATTCTCTTCTTTGTTATCAGCGGTGCCGAGTTGGAACTGAGCGTATTCCGCGATCCGGTGATCGTGTGCGTGGGACTGGTGTATATCCTCTTCCGCTCCTTGGGTAAATATTTCGGCGCCAACCTCTCCGCCCGCGCAGTAAAGTGCGACCCCCATATCGTCAAATATCTGGGCATTACTTTGTTGCCTCAGGCCGGTGTGGCGCTGGGTATGGCCATGAAAGCGGAGGCCTTAGGCGAGGCAGGGCACGTGGTAGCCAACATCACTCTGTTCTCGGTGCTCATCTACGAGTTGGTAGGTCCCTATCTCACCAAGCAGGCACTGCTTAAAGCCGGTGAGATCCGTCCTGAGGGCAAAACCAGCGCCCGTGACGAAGCCAAAAAGGCGATGGAAAACAAGTAACAAGAAAACCCCTGTTGCTCCGTATGGCAACAGGGGTCGTTTTTTATCGGGTAAAGAATTTCTTCACCACCGCAGGAGCCGTGTGCTTGGTCACACCGTAAGTGCTGATAAGGGTATCCACCACGGGTTTGTAGGTGTCTTCAAAGGCAACGCCCTGATTGAGAATGAACACCGTGGGGGTGTCATACCGCATCCATCCCCGCATCATATTGCGGCACACAGGGCCGTTGAGACGGGCGGTATTGATGGCCCAACTGCAAGTTTCAATTACCGAGCAAACAATAAGGTCGTAGTCACCGCTCTTAGCCACCGACTCCAAATGACCGGGGCCGGGGTCCCGCAGTTCGTCCACCTTGGCGGCGATTTTGGACAATTCCTCCGTGAGCTGATCGGCACCGCGGGTGTTATCGCACCACGTATTGCAGAGAATCACGTGGGCAACGCGAGTGTCGGCGGTAACCGAGAAGGGCAACAGACCGCCCCGATCCCGCACCACTTTGATGGCGCCCTCGCTCATTTGGCGGCTCACTTCTTCGGCGGCCTCTCGATCGAACTCTACGGTCTGACCCACCGGATGCATCTCAAAATACTGACGAGCAAAGCAGGTCATACGATAAGCGCGGTCTTTAAGCACCTCCAAGGTCAGTCGACCCTCGTCTACGCACCGTTTCATCTCCTGCATAAACTCCTCGCTCTCGTGAACGAACAGCAGGCAGTCTCCGCCCGCCTCCAGGAAAGCGGCGCAGGCGTGATGAAAGTTCATATAACCGCAGAAACCTGCCATCTCAGTGGCGTCGGATACGATGATGCCTTCAAACCCCAACTGCTTTTTCAGCAGATCGGTCAGCAACTTTTTGGAGGCCGAAGCAGGGGGATACAGGCCGCGCTCATCAAGAGTGTCGTAGGCAGGCAACGCGATGTGTCCGGGCATGATCGCCATGGCCCCCCGCTCAATAAGAGTGCCGTACACCTTACCGAAGGTGTTGTCCCACTCCTCACGGCTCAAAGGGTTTTCGCTGACGGTCAGGTGCTGGTCGTCAAAGGAATAGCCGTCGCCGGGGAAATGCTTGAGGGTGGCGATCAGACCACCATCCTGCAAACCCTCCATATAGGCGCCGCCGTATTCGATAACTGTATCCGCATTCTCACCGGCAGTGCGCAGGGATACGATGGGACTGTAACGATTGCCCAAAATATCCACACAGGGACCGAAAGTCCAGTGGTAGCCGGCCATCATCGCCTCCTTGGCAGCGATAATGCCCATCTGGTAAGCAAGGTCTTTATCACCCGCCTCAGAGGTAGCACGCATAGAAGGAAAAGCAACGGCGCCAACAATGGCATCACCTGCACCATATTCCATATCCGCCACGATCAAAGCGCGGCTGTCCCGCCCGCTGTTGATCTTCTCCGCCACCCGATTGGCGTATTCCGTGGTAGTGGGGTGAACAAACACCGTATTGGTGTTTCTGGGCGGCTCCTGATCTGCGCCGATATTGGGGCAGATCACTGCGCGCAGCAGATCCTCCACGCTCATCTTTTCGATTTGTTCTCGAATTTCGGGATAGTCTTTGATTCGATATTTCACCGGTTTTCCTCCCTGCTTTTTCATCCTTTGCTTATAGAGAAAAACATCGACAGTCCATAATGCACCATCGATGCTTCACTTGTTGCTATTGTATAGGTTAAAACACACGGATCGTCGGTCGTTTACACGTTGGAGAGAAGATCCTCCATGGTGTACAGACCTGCCGGTTGGCCACACAAATACTTGACTGCTGTCAAGGCACCGGCAGCAAATACACTGCGAGAGCCGGCGGAGTGGGACAGGGTCAACACCTCTTGCTCTCCCGCGAAATACACACTGTGCTCCCCCACCACGGTGCCGCCGCGGAGAGAGGCGATGCCGATCTCCTTTTTGTCCCGCTTCTGACGGCGGGTATGGCGGTCATAGGTGTATTCCGGCTCGAAGGAAAGCCCTGCCCTGGCGGCATCTGCCAACATCAGAGCCGTGCCGGAGGGGGCATCCAACTTCTGGTTGTGGTGCATCTCCACGATTTCAATGTCGTAGGTATCACCCAGCACGGCGGCGGCCTTCTTGGTCAAAGCAGACAGCACCGCCACACCCAAACTCATATTACTGCTGAAAAACACGGGCACCGTCCGGGCCGCGACCTTCACCGCCTCGATCTGCTCGGCGGTCAGGCCGGTGGTGCACAGCACCAAAGGCAGGTGGTGCGCCGTCACATAGGCCAGTTCCTCTTCCAGCGCCGCCGGAGAGGAAAAGTCGATGACCGCATCCGCCTCAGGGCACTCTGCGAGGGTGGCATAGACGGGATAGGCGGCGGTGCCTGCGACCTTATCCACACCGGCAATCACCGTGCAGTCCCGCGCAGGGGCCAACTCGGTCACCGCGCGCCCCATACGACCGAGGCAGCCGTTGAGAATCAATTTCATAGGAAAAACTCCTTTACTTCACTAATCCGTGACGACGGAGAAGGTCGGCTAATTTCTCTGCCGCCGACGGCTCCATGGGATACAAAGGCAGTCGGCACCGGCCCACGTCCATACCCATCCGATTCATAGCCTCTTTCACGGGGATGGGGTTCACGTCCGTGAACAGACCCTGCGCCAGATCCATCCATTGAAGGAACAGGGACAGGGAGACCTCGGTGTTGCCCTCCAACCACAGACGGCAGATATCCCGCGTGACGGTGGGCGCTACGTTGCCCAACACCGTGATCACACCCACGCCGCCTACCGCCATCACCGGCACGGTCAGGTCGTCGTTGCCGGAATAGATGGGCACCTCGCTGATGGAGGCCAACTTAGCGGTGGCCGCCATATCGGGAGAGGCCTGTTTGAGTCCCACCACCGTGTCAATATCCCGATACATCTGTGCCATGGTCTCCGGCTTGATGTCCAGACCGGTACGGGAGGGCACGTTGTAGAGGATCAGGGGCAGGTCAGTGGCAGAGGCCACGGTGGTATAATGAGCCACCAGACCCCGCTGAGAAGTTTTGTTATAATACGGGGTCACCAACAGAAGACCGTCGGCGCCCAGCCGCTTGGCCTCGCGGCAGGAATTGATGCAATGGTCGGTATCGTTGGAGCCGGTACCGGCGATGATGGGGATGCGTCCCGCCGCGCGGCAGACGGCCACGCGAATGGCCTCCAGATGCTCCTCCATCTTCAGGGTGGGTGCCTCACCGGTGGTACCGCAGATAATGAGAGCGTCGGTGCCCATCTCCACGTGCCAATCCACCAGTTCCTCGATCTTTCCGTAGTGGATGCTTCCGTCGGGGTGCATAGGGGTCACCAGGGCCACGCCGGAGCCGGTAAACAGGATCGGTTTACTCATACAATCGCCACCTTTCTGTCACATCAAAACCAAACGTTACTGTCAGTATATGCGGGAATTAATCCATAAATCCGTCGGCGCACAGCAGCTCCGCCAACAGTACCGCGCCGCCGGCAGCGCCGCGCAGGGTGTTATGGGACAGACCCACGAACTTGTAGTCGTACTGGCTGTCCTCACGCAGACGACCCAAGGACACGGTCATACCGCCCTCCAGATCCCGATGCAGCTTGGTCTGAGGCATATTGTCCTCTTCAAAGTATTTCAGGAAATGCTTGGGGGCAGAGGGGAGCTCCAGCTCCTGAGGACGACCGCTGAAATTGTTCCAGCGGGCGATGATCTCCTCCTTGGTGGGCTTGTTCTCAAAGCGGACAAACGCCGCCGCGAAATGACCGTTGGTCACCGGCACACGCAGGCACTGGGCGGTAAAGGCAGGAGAGGTGGCATTGACAATCTCCCCATTCTCCATCTTACCCCAGATTTTCAGAGGCTCCTGCTCAGATTTCTCCTCCTCGCCGCCGATATAGGGGATCACGTTGTCCACCATCTCAGGCCAGCGCTCAAAGGTCTTGCCCGCGCCGCTGATGGCCTGATAGGTGGTGACCAGCACCTCTTTGACACCGAAGTCATCCAAGGGATACAGAGCGGGGACATAGCTTTGGAGAGAGCAGTTGGACTTGACCGCCACGAAGCCACGCTTGGTGCCCAAGCGACCCCGCTGGTCATGGATGATCTCCTCGTGCTGCCAGTTGAGCTCGGGAATGATCATAGGCACGTCGGGGGTGCCGCGGTGTGCGCTGTTATTGGACACCACGGGGCACCCCGCCTTGGCATACGCCTCTTCCAGGGCGCGGATCTCCGCCTTAGGCATATCCACGGCGCAGAAAATGAAATCCACCTGAGAAGCCACCGCCTCCACGTCAGAGGCATCCAGCACCGTCATATCCTTCATCGACTCGGGCATGGGAACATCCATAGCCCAGCGGTTACCCACCGCCTCGGTGTAGGACTTACCCGCGGAGCGGGGGCTGGCCGCCAGACAGGTGACCTTAAACCAGGGATGACCGTCCAGCAGGGTCATAAATCGCTGGCCCACCATACCGGTGCAACCGACGATACCCACGTTAAACTGCTTGTTCATAGAAAATCGACTCCTTTTTTGCGGGGAAATTCCATCGCCGCCTAAATTTGGGCAAAAAACCGTTGAAAAACCGCTGTGCATCCTATATAATAGACGGGATGAAACCGAATGGGTTGCGTTTTTCTGCCTATACACCCTCATTTTATCACCTTCGGCGGTGCATTGTCAACAACAGCCGCCCTATTTCCACAGAAAGACGAGTAATTTTCTATGCTGAAAAGTGATTTTTATTACAATTTACCCGAAGAGCTGATTGCCCAAGAGCCCATTGAGCCCAGAGATGCAAGTCGCCTGCTGGTGATGGACAAGCAAACAGGCACCCTCACCGACGGCAATTTTCGGGATATTCAAAAACTGCTGAGACCCGGCGACTGTCTCATTCTCAACGACAGTCGGGTGCTCCCCGCCCGTCTATTGGGTGAGCGGGTAGGCACCGGCGCCAACGTGGAACTGCTGCTGCTCACCCCCCACGGAAACGACGTGTGGGAAGTGCTGGCCGGCCCCGGCCGCCGCGCCAAGCCCGGTTATCTCCTCTCCTTTGGAGATGGTCTGCTGACAGCCGAAGTGCTGGAGGTGCTGGAAGGCGGTAATCGTCTGGTGCGTTTCTCCTATGAGGGCAATTTCTACGAGACCTTGGACAAGATCGGGCAGATGCCGCTACCTCCTTATATCAAGAAACGGCTGGAAGATAAAGAACGGTATCAGACGGTGTATTCCAACGAATTGGGTTCTGCCGCTGCCCCCACCGCGGGTCTGCATTTCACCCCCGAACTGCTGGAAGAAGTGCGGCAGATGGGCGTGGAGGTGGCCTATGTCACTCTGCACGTGGGACTGGGCACCTTCCGTCCCGTGAAAGAGGACGTGGTGGAGAACCACAAGATGCACGCAGAGCACTACGCCCTCTCCCAAGAGACCGCAGATGTGATCAACCGCACCCGCGCTCGCGGCGGGCGAGTGATCGCCGTGGGCACCACCAGCTGTCGCACCTTGGAGAGCGTAGGACTCACCGACGGCATCGTACAGCCCGCCGACGGCTGGACCGAGATCTTCACCTATCCCGGCTACCAGTTCCAGGTGCTGGATGGGCTGATCACCAATTTCCACCTGCCGGAGAGCACCCTCATCATGCTGGTGTCCGCTCTGGCCGGCTACGATCACACCATGAACGCCTACGAACACGCAGTGGAGGAGCGATACCGCTTCTTCTCTTTCGGCGATGCGATGGCGATCCTATAAAGGATGAGCAGGTGAGAAGTAAGAGGTAATAGTGAAGAGGTAAGGTGTCGGCTTCGCCGACGAATTTATAAATTTCCTTTTCACACATCCCATAAACATCGATGATGCCATGGCGATATTGTAGACGGATCGGTGCGGACACCTGTCCCTGCGCATCCTATTCCACTATCACTTTGAATAAGGAGCAAACCTTATGATGAAACTACTCAAAACTGACGGCAAGGCGCGACGGGGCGAGTTTGTCACCCCCCACGGCACGGTACAAACCCCCGCCTTTATGAACGTGGCCACCAGCGCCGCCATCAAGGGTGGCATCTCCGCCCACGACCTGCGTGACGACCTGCGGTGTCAAGTGATGCTGTGCAACACCTACCATCTCCACGTGCGCCCCGGTGATACGCTGGTGCGAGAGATGGGCGGACTGCACAAGTTCACCGGTTGGGACGGCCCCATTCTCACCGACAGCGGCGGGTTTCAGGTATTTTCCCTATCCACCCTGCGCAAAATCAAGGAGGAGGGCGTCCATTTCCGCTCCCATGTAGATGGTAAGAAGCTGTTCATCGGTCCCGAAGAAAGTATGCGCATCCAGTCCAATCTGGGCTCCACCATCGCCATGGCATTTGACGAGTGCGTAGAAAATCCCGCCAAATATAAATACTCGCTGGAATCCTGCCAGCGCACCACCCGCTGGCTCAAACGGTGTCAGGAGGAGATGGCGCGGCTCAATAGCCTGCCCGACACCATCAATCCGAAACAGATGCTCTTCGGCATCAACCAAGGTTGCACCTACGAGGACCTGCGGGTGGAGCATATGAAGGAGATCGCTAAGCTCAATCTGGACGGCTATGCCATCGGCGGTCTGGCGGTGGGCGAACCCACAGCGGATATGTACCGCATCATCGAGGCGGTGGAGCCCCATATGCCCGCGAATAAGATCCGCTATCTAATGGGTGTGGGTACCCCAGAAAATATCATTGAGGCCGTCCACCGCGGTGTAGATCTGTTCGACTGCGTTATGCCCAGCCGCAACGCCCGTCACGGTCACGTCTTCACCTGGCAAGGACACCGCAACCTGATCAACAACAAATATACCAACGACCCCCGTCCCATCGACGAGGAGTGCGACTGCCCCACCTGCCGCCGCTATTCCCGCAGCTATATCCGCCACTTGCTCAAAGCAGGGGAAATGCTGGGTATGCGCCTGACGGTACAGCACAATCTCTACTTCTACAACCGCCTGATGGAGCGCATCCGTGAGGCTCTGGACGAAGGCACTTTTGAGGAGTTTTATGAGAAATATACCAATTTCCTAGACGTGCGAATCTAAACATTCCGTTAATTCTGCAAGAAAGGCTTGCACTTTTGGCAATTTGCGCTTATAATAGGATAATAATTATTTATTTGGAGGTTTTTACTATGAATTTCTTTATGAATCTGCTGTCTACCGCTCCCGAGCAGGAGCCCGTCAACGGCGTGATGGCCGCTCTCATCCAGTTCGGTCCTCTGGTGCTGATCATTCTGGTAATGTATTTCCTGATGATCCGTCCCCAGCAGAAAAAGCAGAAGGAAGAGCAGAAGATGCGCAACAACCTGCGGGTGGGCGACGAGCTGACCACCATCGGCGGCATCAAGGGCCGCGTGGTCGCCATCAAGGACGACACCATCACTCTGGAGACCGGCTCCGACCGCACCAAGATGCAGTTTGAGAAATGGGCCATTCAGACCGTACACACCAAGCACGACGATCCCATCGACAACGACGACGATGACGACGATGATGACGATATCTAATCGTATCTCTGCATAATCCTTTCGCCCTACGCATACAGATGTAGAGCCGAGGAATCCCCCGGCTATGCCGCCATAGGGAGGAAGTCGTTATGAATCAACAACCCACTCGTTCTCCTACACAGCCGTGGATTCGTCCTTTGCTGTGGGGACTCTGTGTCGGGGTGCTGTGCTGCACCCTACTGCTCTTGTTGGCTGCGCTGCTGATTCGCTCAGTGGAGATCCCCCACGCGACGGTGACCCCCATCGCTTTGGCGGCAGCTTCGGTCAGCGCCTTGGTGGCCGGATGGATCACCGCCGTCATTGCAGGACGGCGAGGTCTGCTGATGGGCCTTCTTTGCGGAGGTCTGCTGGCTCTGCTCCTACTGCTGGCCGGTCTAACCCGCACCGGTGATTTCGATACGGGCTATACCGCTCTGCGCACGGCACTTCTCACCGTGGCCGGAGCCATCGGCGGTATTCTAGGTGTCAATCGCAAACGACGCTGAATGAGGCGGAGTAGGCCCGACCGATTTTGGCCGGCCTGCTCCGCTTTTTCGTTCTATTCCTCTGCCCCGCTGCATAGATTGTGACGGAGGGATGCCTATGAAACGGACAACCACCCGCCGACGGCGGGAAATGAAACAATTTCTCAGCGATAATCGCCGCCTGTTCCCCTTTGTGGCCCTGTTTATCGGCGGCGCCGCCATCGGGGTGACGGTGTATATCACCGCCCGCCCGCCGGAGAGCCTGATGCAGTCACTGGCGGAGCCTATGCCTGCCCCCACCAACCTTGGGGAATGGCTCAGCGCCCTGTGGGGGTGCTGCTTTTCTCCCCTGCTGTTACTGGGGGGACTGTATTTATTGGGGCTGTGGGCCTGCGGTGCCCCCTTCATCCTCGCCGTACCCCTATTTCACGGGTTGGGGTTGGGGCTGAGCGAGGCGTACTACTACGCCACCGGTCTGACGGGGGTGGTCACCGTGGCCACCTGCGTGATGCCCATCGGCCTGCTCACCGCCGCCGTTCTTACGATGGCCGGCGCCGAGAGCCTTCGTCTGTCCCTTTGCCTGAGTCGGCAGTTGCTCCCCTCGGGGGAACGGGACGAGGTGAACAATTCTTTTCGCCTGTATAATCTGCGGTATCTGCTGTTTGCGGGGGCGACCCTGCTCATCGGACTGCTGGACGTTTTATTACACTATCGGAAATAAAAGGAGTGGACTTTCCTTGGCTGGATTTTTAGGGTTTTTTAATTACGACAAAGAGGGGCCCGGTGTGGCAAAAGACGCCCCCCAAAAGCGCCGCTTCGTGGTGTTCTTTGAACTCTACGGACGCAAGTTCTGGAAGCTCATCTGGGCGGGTCTTTTGTGGCTGGCAGTAAGCCTGCCTGTGGTCACCCGCGGCTGGGCAGATGCGGGACTGACCTTCATCTCCCGCAATTTCTCCCGTGAAAAGCACGCCTTTATTCGAGAGGACTTTTTCGAGACCATTCGCAAGAATCGGGGTCTCGCTTTGCTCATCGGTATTATCAACCTGCTGATCACCGGGGTGCTGCTGTTCAATATTTTCCTGTATCTGTTCGGCACCATGCCGCAAATGTACGTACTGCTGGGCGCCGACCCCGCCTCGCTCCCCGAGCCTATGGAGATGCAGCTGTTTGACCTGATCATTCTGGGCGTCTCCCTGATGGGGTATACGGTGTTCACTTGGATGAAATATTACATCCCCTTCCTGCTGATCACCTTTAAGCTGAAAATCAAGCAGATCTATAAAAACTCCTTCCTGTTCGCCATCGTGAACTTAAAGACCAATCTGCTGATCTCGGTCATTCTGGTTCTTCTCTATGGCGGTCTGATCAGTTTGGGCATCTGGATCAACAACACGCTGGTACAGGCGGCGGTAGTGATCCTCTTCCTGGCGCTGGTACCGGGGTTCCGCTCCTTCCTGATCCAGTTCTGCATCTTCCCCGCTATCAAGAAACTGATGATCGACCCCTACTACGAAAATAATCCCGACGCGGACAAGCAGGCCCGTCTGGACCTGAATCTGGACGTGGCGGAAACCGCCTCCGAAGAGGGAGCGTCTGCCGAGTCTGCCGCCCCCGCAGAGGAGCCTATTTTCAGCGACTCGGTGCCCGCTCCCGACTCGGAGCCCACCCATATCCCCCGTCAGTATTCCGAGCGGGAGATGCGGCGCTTTAACAACCGCATTCGTGCCACCGAGGACGACGACGATACGATTTAAGTTAAGGAGAAATCGCTATGCCGTTTGAGTTTTATATAGTCAGCGCCGCGCTGGGACTGCTGATGGTCGTTCTGCTGGTCGTAGTACTTATCCGTCTGGCGGCACTGCGCCGTCAGCAGGATGACCGCTCCGCCCTTCTCCGCTTGGAGGAACAGCTCAGCCGCCTGCAAAAGGAAATGCTGGAAGAGCAACGGGCCAGCCGCAAGGAGAGCCACGAGGCCATCCAGCAAAGTATGCAGAATATG